>NZ_LGQU01000045.1:0-114755 GCF_003115935.1 Azospirillum sp. TSH20 | reverse complement strand
GTGCTGGTGTGCGGCGTCTGCGGCGGCCGCTACACCATCATGGGCAAGGACCGCTACGGTTGCGCCGGCCACCGGAATTCGGGCACCTACCCGAACGACCGCACCATCACCCGGCAAGCGATCGAGGGCCGTGTTCTTGCCGGGCTGAAGGAGCGCCTGCTCGGCGCCGACGTGGTCGCCGCCATTATTGAGAAAATGGTCGTGGCGCAACGGCGTGACCAGGCCGAGGCCCGGAACCGGCGCGGGGATCGGGAGCGCGCCCTCGCCGGAACCGACCGGAAGATCGCGTCGATCCTGGAGGCAGTGGAGAACGGGATGTACAGCCCGTCCCTGAAGGAGCGGCTGTCCGCCCTGGAGGCCGAGCGTGCCACGCTCGCCGCCGAGATCGACGCCCTGGGGACGGAGGCGCTGGAGATGCTGCTGCCGGCCAACCTGCCGGAGCTGTACCGGCGGAAGATCGCGGAGCTGGAATCCGTGCTCGGCGACGGCGACGAGGGGATGGCCGCGATGGAGATGATCCGGTCGATGGTCGACCGCGTCGTGCTGTCCCCCTGCCCCTCCGACGCCGGGCTGGAGGCGCAGCTTCATGGCGACCTGCTGGCGATCCTGGAGGCGTGCGCCGAGGCGGAACCCAAACGCCGACAGCCCGCCTCGTTGGAGGCGGGCTGTCAACTGTCGGTGGTTGCGGGGGCAGGATTTGAACCTGCGACCTTCAGGTTATGAGCCTGAAAGTGGGTGTGTTCGGTAAATGCGGTCAACCAGCAAGACCTGCTCAGCACGAAAGCACCGTGCTTACTGGGTGCTTACTGGAGCACCCAACCAGCCCAAACGCAGTTGATAAGTCATTGAAAAGGTTGGTTGGGGGACTAGGATTCGAACCTAGGCTGGCGGAGTCAGAGTCCGCTGTCCTACCGCTAGACGATCCCCCAGACCGTCACCGGGGCGGCTCGTTTGCCGTGCCCCGTGGTGTGGGCGGGTTTATAGCGACCATGTGCCGGGCTGTGAAGAGCTTTTTTCGCCTGGGATGCATTTTTTTCCAACGGCCACCGGCGGCCCGGATTTCCCCAGGGCCGCCGGTGGCGAATGGTGGTCAGCGCGGGGCGATGGCGGCGATCGGAGCGATGATGTGGCGGAGGTCGTCGTCGGACTCCAGTTCCTCCAGCTTGCGGGGAAGGCGGCGGCGCCAGTTGGGGTGCTGGTCCACCGTGCCGGGCAGGTTGGGCTGCTCGTCGTCGGCCAGCGCGTCCTCAATCTGCACCATCACGATGCGGGACGGAGTGCGCGCCAGATAGGCGTGAACAGCGGCCGACAGTTCCACGCGGAAAGGCTGGTCGCCATCATCGCTGGGATAGCTGTCCGGGCGCAGCCCCTCGCGCGACAACGCTTGCAGCAGGCGCCAGCGGTCGACTCCACGATCCCAGATGTCCTTGTCGCGGCTGGCATCGTCCGGATAAAGGCCGAGACGCCGGCGCCAGTCCAGGTCGCGGCCGGTCCAGAAGCCTTTGAAAGGCGCCAGATCATGGGTGCTGACCGTCGCCATCGACCCGGCGGGATAGTCGCCGGGGGACTTGAAGCCGCCGTCGACGGTGCGCTCGAAATAGAGCACGCGGTAGCTGAGGATGCCGGCCTGCTCCAGCGCCGGACGGAAACCCTCCGGCACGGTGCCCAGATCCTCGCCGATCACGACGCAGCGGTTGCGGCGGCTCTCCAGCGCCACGATGCGCAGCAGATCGTGGAAGGGATAGGCGACATAGGCGCCGGGGCTGCCGTCCTCCGGAATCCAGAACAGGTGCTGCAGCGCCATCACATGGTCGATGCGGAGCGCGGCGGCATGGCGCATGTTGGCGCGCAGAAGCTCGATGAAGGGGCCGTAGGCGGACTCACGCAGGCCCAGCGGCGACAGAGGGGCAAGGCCCCAGTTCTGGCCGTTCATGTTGAACTGGTCGGGCGGCGCCCCGACATTGGCGCCCTGCACCAGCATCGACGGATCGGCCCAGGCGGAGCCACCGCCGGGATGGGCGGCAACGGCAAGGTCGCGGTAGAAGCCCATGGCAAGCCCGGCGGAACGCCCGCGCGCAGCGGCCTCGCCCAACTGTCGGTCGGCCTCGAACTGGGTCCAGGCGAAGAAATCGACGCGGTCGGCATGCTCGGTGGCGAAAGCCGCGACCTCGGCGCTTCGCGGGTCCTGGAAGGCGGTTGGCCAACTCCGCCACATCCACTGCGAGGAATCTTCGCAGAAGAAATGCTCGTGCAGGGCATCGAACATGGCATGGCGGTCCAGCGCCGCGCCCATGTCCTGCCGGAAGGCGGCATAGGCGGCCTTGCGTGGGTGGTCGTCGGGAAGGGCACGGAATCGGGCGTGCAGAGCTTCCAGGAGCGGCAGCTTCAGCGCGGCGACGGCGGGGTAGTCGACCAGCTCAGCCTGACGGGCCGTTGCCAGGGCCGTCTGAAAGGCGGGGTCCCCGATGCGGTCGCGCAGATCGTCGGCTCCGGCGAATTCGGGTACGGAGGCCGGGTCGATGTAGAGGATGTTGAGGAACTGGCGGCTGGACGGGGAATAGGGACCGATGTGGTTGGGGTCGGCCGGAAACAGGGCGTGCAGCGGGTTCAGGCCGACCAGCCCGGCGCCCAGTCGACCGGCGATCTCGGCAAAGCCGGCGAGGTCGCCGAAATCGCCCATGCCCCAGTCATGCTCCGACCGCAGCGAATAGACCTGCAGGCCGATGCCCCAGCTGCGGCCGGCCGGCACCATCTCCTCCACCGTCACGCAGCGGTCCGGCGCCACGATCAGGGTGGTGGAGCCGGACGGCCCTGCCGCCCCGCCGGCAGCCTCCACATGCAGGTCCAGCCGGTGATAGCCGATGGGCAGCGATACGGGCAGCAGGGCGCCCAGCGCGCGGCGCTCGTAGGCCGTGCCGTCCAGGGTGGCGCGGTCGGTGATGGGCAGGTCGCGGACCGGGATGCGGCCACCCTGGGCCGTGCCGCCCTCCGGCGTCAGGTCCCACGCCAGGGTGGCATCGTCCAGGCCGGCCGGCAGAGCGACGCTCAGATCGATCCCCTGCCCTTCCCCAACCACCAACACCGGCGGCAGCGGGCGACTCCAGGACCGGCGCTCGACCGTGCGCAGGCTGTCGGCGACCTGATCGTCGGTGGCGGCCTGCAACCCCATGGCGGCGATCAGCGCCCGCTTGGTGGCGGCGGAGGTCTCCCGCCGGTTGCCCCAGATGTCGTGATAGTGGGGTTCTAGTCCAAGCAGATCGGCCAGCCGGTCGAGATCACTCATGCAGGGTCCCCGCGGGTTGTACGGAAAGAGGGTGGGGCTTAGGGATTGGGGGCGCGGCTCGTGGCGTCAATGTCGCCCGGCGGCCTATGCCATCGGCACTCCCCCATCAACCAGCCGACAGGGCGGTGCTCGCCGGCCCGGCCGCGGTCGGCGGCAGAGCGGAGGAAGCGATGGAGTCGTTCGTGGTCTCGCCCGCCGCATCGGCGGATGACGCCGCCAGCGCCGAAGCGGCAGCGGCGGCCTTGGCTTGGGCGATCTGCTCCAGCCGGCTGCGATAACCGTCGACGGCGGAGGCCACCTCCCGCGTCATCGCCTCAAGCGGGCGGTCGGGATCGACGGCCTGCATCAGGGCACGGGACAGGGCCTGCAGTTGGTCGCGGTCGTCGGCGGAGACGGGACCGGCTTCGGCGGCGGCCCGCACCTTGTCGGCGAGGGACTTGATGGCGCGGGCGACCGCCTCCACCGGGGCATGGTCGCCGTCGTCGCCCAGCCGGCGCAGCAGATCGTCGAGGAAGCCGCCGATGCGGCCGACATGGTCGATGGACATGCGGTCCGGAACCGGCCGTGCCAGCCCGGCCAGGGCGAATTCGATCAGGAAGGCGACCTGGATGCTGGCACGCAGCCGCTTCTGGGTGGTAACGGTGGCGATCGCTTCATTCAGCCGCATGCGGGCGCCGGACTGGGTCCATTGGCCGGTCGCCTTCAGCCGCAGCGTGTTGGGCGCGTCCAGCACCGGCACCTGCGCCCCCTCGCGCGGGGATTTGCGGCGGTCGGGGCCGGTGTAGTCGGCGGTGACGACGAAGCCCTTGCGCGCCTCGATCAGGCTGACGATGCGCTCGCGCACCTGCTTGGGCGACACCGGCTTCATCAGCAGGTCGTCGCCGCCGGCATTTGTGACGCGGGTCAGCAGCGCCGGGGTCGGCGCCCAGGTGGTGACGATGACGCAGGCAAACGGGTTGGGCACCGCCGGTTCGTTGCGCAGGGAGCGGATGAAGCGGAAGGCCTCCGAATCCTCGCCGTCGGCATCGACCAGCACCAGATCGGGCATGGCCGCGGCCAGCAGGCCGGCGGCGGCCTTCACCGAATCGAACAGCTCCACCCGGCGGAAGCCCAGCCGGATCAGCACGTCGCGGAACACGCGCGCGGTGTTGAGCTGGCTGTCGATGATCGCGGCGTCGACCTGCGAGAAATCGTAATCCGGCATCGTCCTACCCGAAGCTCCGCTGCCGCTGTGACGGGAACGCGCGGCGCAGCGTAACACGCTTTGTCTCCGCCCGTCGCGGTAGCATCTCCGCCGGGGGGATGGACAGTGGGCAAAGGATCGCAGGGCAACGCGCCATCGGTTTCATGCCGCCACTCACATGCCCGGCTGCTCCACCAAGGTGAAAACCAGGACGGTCCGCCCATCGACCAGGGCCGAGCGCCCGGCCAGATGGATGCGCTCGTCCCCCGCCCCGTCGGCGACGCGGGTGTCGAGCACGCAGCGCCAGCCGCGGCCGCCCGGCACGTCGGGCAGGGTCACGGTCAGGATATCGGCATGGGCGTTCAGCACGATCAGCAGGACGCCGTCGGACAGCGGCTGCCCGTCCGGGCCGACATGGGCGCCGGCGCGGCCGTTCAGCAGCAGGACGATGCAGCGCGCCTGGGTGTTGCGCCAATGCTCCGCCGTCTTTTCCACCCCCTGGGCGTTGTACCAGACGATGTCCTTCAGCCCGTTCGCCGCCACCTCCCGCCCATGCAGGAAGAGGGGGCGGCGCAACACCGGATGGGCGCGCCGCAATGCGACCAGCCGGCGGACGAAGGACACCAGCGACCCGTCACGCCTGGACCAGTCGAGCCACGTGATGTCGTTGTCCTGGCAGTAGGCGTTGTTGTTGCCGTCCTGGCTGTGGTCCAGCTCGTCGCCGGCCAGCATCATCGGCGTGCCCTGCGACAGCATCAGCGTCGCCAGCATGTTGCGCTTCTGCCGTGCCCGCAGTTCGTTTACCGCCGGATCGTCGCTCGGCCCCTCCACCCCATGGTTCCAGGAGCAGTTGGAGGAATGGCCGTCGCGGTTCTCCTCGCCGTTTGCCCAATTGTGCTTGTCGTTGTAGGAGACGAGATCGTGCAGGGTAAATCCGTCATGGGCGGTGATGAAGTTCACGCTCGCCCAGGGGCGGCGCCCGCGCTTCTCGAACAGGTCGGCGGAGCCGGCGATGCGGCCGGCCAGTTCCGGCAGCATGCCGTCGTCGCCGCGCCAGTAGCGGCGCACGGTGTCGCGGTAGCGGTCGTTCCACTCCGCCCAGCCCGGCGGGAAATTGCCGACCTGATAGCCGCCGGGTCCGACATCCCACGGCTCGGCGATCAGCTTGACGTCGGCCAGCACCGGATCCTGCCGCACCGCGTCGAGGAAGCCCGAGCCGGGGTCGTAGCCATAGGGCTCCCGTGCCAGCACGGTGGCGAGGTCGAAGCGGAAGCCGTCGACATGCATCTCCGTCACCCAGTAGCGGAGGCTGTCCATCACCATCTGGACCACCCGCGGATGGCTGAAATCCAGTGTGTTCCCGGTGCCGGTGTCGTTGATGTAATAGCGCGGGCTGTCCGGCATCAGCCGGTAGTAGCTGAGATTGTCGATGCCCTTGAAGGACAGGGTCGGTCCCAGATGGTTGCCCTCGGCCGTGTGGTTGTAGACGACGTCGAGGATGACCTCGATCCCCGCCTCGTGCAGGCGGGCGACCATCGTCTTGAACTCCGACAGGACGCCGGTGTTCATGTAGCGCGGCTCCGGCGCGAAGAAGCCGATGGTGTTGTAGCCCCAGTAGTTCGTCAGCCCGCGGGTGACGAGATGCTGCTCGTCGGCGATGGCCTGGACCGGCAGGAACTCCACCGAGGTGATGCCGAGCGCGCGCAGATACTCTATGACCGTCTGGGTCGACATGCCGGAGAAGGTGCCGCGCAGATGGGCCGGCACTTCCGGATGGCGCATGGTGAAGCCGCGGACATGGGTCTCGTAGAGGACCGTGTCGATCCAGGGAACGCGGCGGTGGCGGTCATGGCCCCAGGTGAAGGCGCCGTCCACCACCCGGCATTTCGGCATGCCGCGGGCGTTGTCGCGCCGGTCGAACGATAAGTCCTCGCGCGTCGAGCCGACCCGGTAGCCGTAATGGGCGTCCGACCATTTGAAGCCGCCGAACAGCGCCCGGGCATAGGGGTCGATCAGCAGCTTGTTCGGGTTGAAGCGGTGCCCCTCCTCCGGCTCGTACGGCCCATGGACGCGGTAGCCGTAGAGCAGGCCGGGGCGGGCGTCGGGCAGGTAGCCGTGCCAGACCTCGTCGGTGTGTTCCGGCAGGGTGACCCGTTCGACCTCGCGCTGGCCGGTCTTGTCGAACAGGCAAAGCTCCACCCGTTCGGCATGGGCGGAAAAGATCGCGAAATTGACGCCGAACCCGTCCCAGGTGGCGCCGAGCGGATGGGGCTTGCCGGGCCAGACCGGGGTGCGGGCGGGGGTGGAAGGCATCAGCGGGCGGCCTGTGTGGTGGACTTCTTTGAGGCGATCGTCAGGGCCGCCGATCCGGCGGGGCGGCGAATGGAACGTTTGGAACAGTATGAAACAGTTTCCGGGGCTTGTTCCATTGTTCCACGTCCTCGCTGCCTCGCCGCGACCGCGTACCGACTCCGCCGACGGTACAGCACCTCGCGGTTTATCCGCCGGGTCCGCATCGCGTCATCATTGGAGGGAACAGGGTTCCTATCGACCATCAGCCAGCGCACGCCTCACCGGTTCCCCGAAAAGACACAAGGGATCCAATAAGAAAGCCTCCCCCCGGCGGCGTCAAGGGAGGTTGGGAAAGTGGAGCGGGTTGTCGCGTGCGTCTCCCTCTCCCGTCGCGGGAGAGCGAAGGGTGAGGGGGGACTCACGGAATGGATTCTCGGTAGAGGGCCGCAATGCGTCCCCCTCACCCTAACCCTCTCCCCGGGGGGGAGAGGGGACTTTCCTTAATCCGCTTTCCTCTCCAGGATCAGCGTCGACAGCGGCGGGATGGTCAGGTCCAGCGAGTGGGTGCGGCCGTGCCAGGGCATTTCCTCGGCATAGACGCCACCGCCGGGGTTGCCGACGCCGCTGCCTCCGTATTTGCCGTCGTCGGTGTTCATCCGCTCGACATAGCGGCCGGGCAGCGGAACGCCGACGCGATAGCCCTGGCGCGGGACAGGGGTGAAATTGCAGACGGCGATGACGATGTGCTCGGGATCGTCGGCCTTGCGCAGGAAGCTGTAGACCGAGTTCTCGTTGTCGTTCGATTCGATCCACTCGAAACCGGACGGGTCGCAGTCGGTCTTGTGCAGCGGCTCCAACTCGCGGTAGAGGCCGTTCAGGTCGCGGACGAGGTCGCGCATGCCGCGGTGCATCGGCTGGTCCAGCAGGTGCCAATCCAGGCTGCGCGCTTCGCTCCACTCGTTCCACTGGGCGAACTCGCCGCCCATGAACAGCAGCTTCTTGCCGGGATGGGCGAACATGAAGCCGTAATAGGCGCGCAGGTTGGCGAATTTCTGCCAGTCGTCGCCCGGCATCTTGTTGATGAGCGAGCCCTTGCCATGCACCACCTCGTCATGGCTGAGCGGCAGCACGAAGTTCTCGGAGAACTGATAGATCAGCCCGAAGGTCATCTGGTGGTGATGATAGCGGCGGTGGATCGGGTCGTTCTGCATGTAATGCAGCGTGTCGTGCATCCACCCCATGTTCCATTTGTAGCCGAAGCCGAGACCGCCGAGGTAGGTCGGCTTCGACACCATCGGCCAGGAGGTCGATTCCTCCGCCACCGTCATCGCGCCCGGCTGCTGGCCATAGACCAGCTCGTTCATCCGCTTCAGGAAGGCGATGGATTCCAGGTTCTCGCGACCGCCGAACTTGTTGGGGACCCACTCCCCTTCCTTGCGGCTGTAGTCGAGATAGAGCATGGAGGCGACGGCATCGACGCGCAGGCCGTCCAGCTTGTACTGGTCGAGCCAGAACAGCGCGTTGCCGAGCAGGAAATTCTGCACCTCCGTCCGGCCGAAATTGTAGATCAGGGTGTTCCAGTCCTGGTGGAAGCCCTGGCGCGGGTCGGCATGCTCGTAGAGATGCGTGCCGTCGAAATCGCCCAGCCCATGCGGGTCGGTCGGGAAATGGCCGGGCACCCAGTCGAGCAGCACACCCAGCCCGGCGCGGTGGCAGGCGTTGACGAAGTCCTTGAAGTCCTCCGGCGAGCCATGACGGGCGGTGGGCGCATAGAGGCCGATCGGCTGATAGCCCCAGGAGCCATCGAACGGATGCTCGGTGATCGGCAGCAGCTCGATGTGGGTGAAGCCCATGTCCTTGGCGTAGGGGATCAGCCGCTCCGCCAGTTCCTGATAGGTCAGGAAGCGGTTGTCCTCCTCCGGCACCCGCGCCCAGGAGCCGAGATGCACCTCGTAGATCGAGATCGGCGCGGTGCGGTCGGAGGTGGCGAGCTTGCGGCTCTGCCAGTCCTGGTCGCGCCATTCGTAGGATGGCAGGCCATGGACCACCGAGGCGGTGGCCGGGCGCATCTCCGCCTGGAAAGCGTAGGGGTCGGCCTTAGCCGGCATCAGGTTGCCGTTGGGCCCTCGGATCTCGAACTTGTAGCGCTGGCCGGGACGGGCGCCGGGAACGAAGATTTCCCACACCCCGACCTCGACACGCCGGCGCATCGGCAGGCGGCGGCCGTCCCAGTTGTTGAAGTCGCCGACAACGCTGACGCTGCGGGCGCTGGGAGCCCAGACGGCGAAGGACACGCCGGCGACGCCGTCGACCTCGCGCGGATGGGCGCCGAGCTTCTCGTAGGTCCGCAGGTGGGTGCCTTCGGCCAGCAGATGGACGTCCAGTTCGCCCAGCATGTTGCCGAAGCGATAGGCGTCCTCGAACTCCTGGGTCGCCAGCGGGTATTGCGCGCGCAGGCGGTAGCGGAAACGCTCCGTCCGGTCGGGCAGCACGGCCAGGAAGAAACCGTCCTGATGGATGCGCTCGGCCTCGCCCGCTGGCTCGCCGGTGGCGCTGTCGATCACCCACAGCCGCTCGGCGCCGGGCACGAAGGCGCGGACCTCCACCGGGCGGCCGGGCGCCTCCTGCTGCATGCCGAGCACGGCGAAGGGATCGCCATGGTCGGCCCGCGCGATGGCGTCCGCCGCCGCGCGCAGGGCCTCGGCCCGGTGGTCGGTGGGGCCGGGGTTACGGCTTTCGGAGACGCCGGTCTGCGCCTGGTCCTTGCGGGTATCCGTCGTCATGTCGCTCGCCATTGGCCAAGTGCCCTTCTTCGTGGAGGCCCCATCGTCTTCATGGACCATAACCGTTCCATCCCCGTCATCCCCGCGAAGGCGGGGATCCAGGCTTACGCGCTAAACCCCGTTTTGGGGAGCCCTGGATTCCCGCCTTCGCGGGAATGACGGCGAACGAGGCGCTGCATGGTGCAAAGCCCCGCCGGAACGCCTTCTCCGGAGGTGAACATACCCGCGGCGGTTTCGTCACACCATGCCCGCCGCGGATTTGCCCGGTTACTCCTTCGCGCCCGCCTCGTTGGCGTCGTCGAGAAGGCCCAGCACGCCCTTGACCGGGATGCCGATCCAGTTGGGCCGGTTCGCCGCCTCGTAGCCGATCTCGTAGAAGGCCTTTTCCAGCAGGAACAGGGTCAGCAGGCCGCGCGCGGTGCCGCCCTCCGACGGCCAGGCCGGGCAGCCCTCGATCACCGTGCGATAGCCGTCGAGGAAGGACTCGACGCTGCGGCGCTCCCAGTCGCGGGCGGCGGCCAGCGCCGGGCTGTCGCCGCTGTTGGACCCCTCGCCGGCGCTGTCCAGCCGGAACAACGCCGCCCAGGCGGCATAGTTGAAGGAGCGCAGCATGCCGGCCACGTCACGCAGCGGGCTGGACTTGGCGCGGCGTTCCTCCAGCGTCTTGGCCGGCTCCCCTTCGAAGTCCAGGATGTACCAGTCGTTCTGCGCCCGCACGACCTGACCCAGGTGATAGTCGCCATGGATGCGGGTCTTGACGCCGTCGGCCGGCATCGACGCCAGCGCCGACAGCCGGTCCATCGCCTCCGCCCGGCGGGCCAGAAGCTGTTCGGCATCGGCCCGCACGTCGGCCGGCAGGCGGTCCAGCGTTCCCGGCAGGACGGCGAAGGCAGCCTCCGCCTGGACGCGAGCGGCATCGGCCCAGCGCGCCAGATCCTCGGCGGTGATCGGCTCCGGGTCGAAGGCCGGATTGGCGGTGCCTTGCTTGCCGGGGCCTTGCGCCAGCGCCCGGTGCAGTTCGGCGGTGCGCTGCCCCAGCGTGGTCATCATCACCAGATGCATGCCGAAGGGCTCGCCCGATTCGGCGGCGTCCTCGGTGGTGCCGGCGACGCCAAGGCGGATGTCCTCCAGCTGGCGCTCCAGCTCCTCGACCGTGCTGGCCCAGCCGTCGCCCTGGTTGCGGACGAAGGCCTGGGCCACCGCCAGCGCCGTCGGCGTGCCGTCGGCGGCGACCTGTTCGACCGTGCCCAGCAGGGCGGGGGTGTTGGCGAAGCCGACCTCGGTCAGGAAGCGGCCCATCTCGACTTCGGGATGCTCGCCCTCCACCAGACGGCGCAGCACCTTCAGCACGATCTGGCTGTCGACCAGGACGGAGGTGTTGCTCTGCTCCACGCCCAGACGCCGCACCTCGGGCTCTTCCGACAGCTCGATGGCGTTCAACGCCTCGGTCGCGGTGAAGCGGACGACGTCGTCACCGGCGGCGGCCTTCAGCGTGTCGCCGCGGCGCAGCGCCTCGATCAGCGCCAGGGCGAAGCCGTCGGCCTGCACGGCGTCATAGATGGCGCCGGTCCTGGGACCGCGCCGCACCTTGCCCAGCGTGTAGGGCAGCAGCGGCCAGCCGGTGCCGCCGGCCCCGCTCTCCCAACTCATCGCCAGCGGCAGGAAATAGCTCTGGTCGGCGGCGTCGCCATCCAGCCCTACCTGCGTCCTGACCAGCATGAAGCCGTCGCCGGGGCCCGGCAATTGGGCGGCCATGGTGACGTGCGAGCGGGTGATGCGGCGGTCCTTGGCGGAGAACCAGCGCTGCTTGGGCAGGAAGGCCTGCAGGATGTCGCGGCCAAGCTCGTCCGCCGCCTTGCCGCTGGTCAGGCTGTGCCAGCCGTCGCGCATGACGACGGTCAGCAGGTCCGGCACCGGTTCCGGCGGGGTCTCGTGCCAGGTCGGCAGCTCCGCCTCCGCCGTCAGGGCGAACCAGTAGAAGCCGTAGGCCGGCAGGGTCAGCAGATAGGGAAGGTCGCCGATCGGCGGGAAGACGGTGCGGCCCAGCAGTTCGACCGGGATGCGGCCCTTCCAAGTCTTCAGGTCCAGCTCCACCGCCTGGGCCGAGCGCGACAGGTTGGCGACGCACAGCGCGATCTCCGACCCGTTTTCCGTCTCCATGCAGCGGATATAGGCCAGGACCTTGCGGTTGCCGGGATAGAGCAGCGAGAAGCTGCCGCGGCCGAAGCTCTGGCGCTGCTTGCGCACCGCCACCAGCCGCTTCATCCAGTTCAGCAGCGACGACGGATTGCGCGCCTGCGCCTCGACATTGACCGCCATGAAGCCGTAGATCGGGTCGAGCACCGCCGGCAGGTAGAGCCGCGCCGGGTCGGCGCGCGAGAAGCCGCCGTTGCGGTCGATCGACCACTGCATCGGCGTGCGCACGCCGTCGCGGTCGCCGAGATAGATGTTGTCGCCCATGCCGATCTCGTCGCCGTAATACAGCACCGGCGTGCCGGGCATCGACATCAAGAGGCTGTTCAGCAACTCGATCTTGCGGCGGTCGTTTTCCAGCAGCGGGGCGAGGCGGCGGCGGATGCCGAGGTTGATCCTCATGCGCCGGTCGGCGGCGTAGAAGTTCCAGAGATAGTCGCGCTCGCTGTCGGTGACCATCTCCAGCGTCAATTCATCGTGATTGCGCAGGAAGATAGCCCACTGGCAGTCGGCCGGAATGTCGGGCGTCTGACGCATGATATCGGCGATGGGATGCCGGTCCTCCATCGCCACCGCCATGTAGATGCGCGGCATCAGCGGGAAGTGGAAGGACATGTGGCATTCGTCGCCGCCCTTTTCCGGATCGCCGAAATAGGGCAGCACGTCCTCCGGCCACTGGTTGGCCTCGGCCAGCAGCATGCGGTCGGGATATTCGGCATCCAGCGCGGCGCGGATCGCCTTCAGGACGTCGTGGGTTTCCGGCAAATTCTCGTTGTTGGTGCCCTCGCGCTCCTTCAGGTAGGGGATGGCGTCGAGCCGCAGCCCGTCGACCCCCATGTCCAGCCAGAAGCGCATGACCTTCAGCACCTCCTCCAGAACCTCCGGATTGTCGAAGTTCAGGTCGGGCTGGTGCGAATAGAAGCGGTGCCAGTAATAGGCGTTGGCGACCGGATCCCAGGTCCAGTTGGATTTCTCCGTGTCGCAGAAGATGATGCGCGTGCCCTGGTATTTCTGGTCGCTGTCGGACCAGACATAATAGTCGCGGTGGTTGGAGCCGGGAGGCGCCTCGCGCGCGCGCTGGAACCAGGGATGCTGGTCGGAGGTGTGGTTGATGACCAGTTCGGTGATCACCCGCAGGCCGCGGTTGTGGCATTCCTCCATGAAGTGCCGGAAGTCATCCAGGTTCCCGTAGGTCGGGTTGACCGAGGTGTAGTCGGCGATGTCATAGCCGTCGTCGCGCAGCGGCGATGGATAGAAGGGCAGAAGCCACACCGCCGTCACCCCCAGTTCCTGGATATAATCCAGCTTCTGGGTCAGGCCGGCGAAGTCGCCGATGCCATCATTGTCGGCGTCGAAGAACGCCTTGAGGTGCAGTTGGTAAATGACGGCGTCCTTGTACCAAAGCCGGTCCTGCCGATCGATCATGGGTCGAGCACTTTCGAGAAGCGTTTGACGGAACACGTGTCGCGGGAACACGGGACGGAAACAAGCCACGGGAGCGAAGGTTTCACCCCACCAGCCGTCAGACAACCCCTGACTTCCGGATAGGCAGGACGGCGAGAACCTGGGCGTACCGCGTTCAGAAGGGGCCGGCCGGAGGTTCCGGGCAACCGTTCGAAAGCGTAGCAATCCAAACTGGACATCGATTGACGCCGAAGGGTTATCCAGGCAGGGTGGCTCTACGCACAACTTTACGCCTATGGCGTATCGGATAAATCATGCTGGGCTCCTTCATCGTCGTCACCGGCGGCGACAGCCGCTATCATCCGTTGATCAGCGAGCTGATCGCGTCGCTGCGGGCGTTGAAGCCGGCGGCAGACTGCCCCATCGGCGTGATCGACGCGGGCCTGACGGACGGGCAGATCCTGGAGTTGAAGGCGCAGGGGGCCGCGGTGGTGACGCCGCCCTGGCCGGTCAGCATTCCGGCGCACAAGCTGCGCAACCGCATCCATTTGAAGGCCAACCTCGCCAAACTGCACCTGCCGACATATTTCCCCGGCTACGACACGGTGATCTGGATCGACGCCGACGCCTGGGTGCAGGATTGGGAGGCGGTGGAGATGCTGCGGCGGGGGGCGGCGCTGAACCGCTTCGCCATCGTCGCCCAATTCGGCCGCTTTTCGGAGACGGAGTTGCGGCTCGCTTGGTTGTTTGGGCCCTTCGCCCGGGTGCGGTCGATCCTGTACAAGAACTCCAGCCGCGCCGGACTGACCACGGCGGAATGCCGGGCGCTGGCGACCCGCCCGACCTTGAATGCCGGCGCCTATGCGCTGAAGTCCGACGCGCCGCATTGGGAGGCCTTCCAGCGCTGGCAGAAGCGGGTGCTGCGCAAGGGCCGGCTGTTCACCTCCGACCAGTTGGCGATGGCGGGGGCGATCTATCTGGACGGGCTGCCGGTCGAGCTTCTGCCGGAATGGTGCAACTATATCGGACCCTGGCGCTTCGACCCGGAGCGGCGGGAGTTGGTGGAGTATTACCTGCCCAATCGCCGCCTGGGCATCGTCCACATGGCCGGCGAGGACGCCATGCGCGCCGACCCGTCGGTGCTGCGCCCGGTGCTGGACATGCAGGACCGCACGCACCAGCTGAGCCTGCGCTATCCGGCCTGGGAAGTGCCGGCGGTGGAGCGGGTGGCGGAGGCGGTCTAGCGGTTCGGCAACGCCAGCCGCGCCAGATCGCGCACCGCGCGGTCGAGCGTCGCCGGGTCGTGGGCGGCGAAGCCGAGGAGGAGGCCGTTGCCGGCGGTCCCGGCGTCGGAACGGTGGTAGCTGGACAGCGGCGGCGCGGTCAGGCCGATGCGGGCGGCGCGCTCGGCCAGGAGATGGTCGGGGCAGTCGGGCGGCAGGCGGAGCAGGACATGCATGCCGGCTTCCCCCGCCTCGGCGCTGGCGAAGCCGGCGAAGGCGTCGGCGATCGACGCCAGGATGGCGGCGCGCTTGGCGGCGTAGAGGGAGCGCATGGCCCGCAGGTGCGAGGCGAAATGGCCGTCGGCCAGGAAGCGGTGCAGCGCCGCCTGCGGCACCACGCTGGTCCCGCCGTCGAAATGGCGGCGCGCGGCGCGCACCGGATCGACCAGATCGGGCGGAACCACGACATAGCCGAGCCGCAGCGCCGGGAACATCACCTTGCTGAAGCTGCCGACATAGATGACGCGGCCGGCGCCGTCCAGACCCTGGAGGGCGGCCAGCGGCGGACCGGCATAGCGGAACTCGCTGTCGTAATCATCCTCGACGATCCAGGCGTCGCGGGCCGCCGCCCAGTCGAGCAGGCGCAGGCGCCGCGCCAGGCTCATGGTCACGCCCAGGGGGAATTGGTGGGAGGGGGTGACCAGAGCCAGCCGGGCGCCGGACCCACGGGCCATGCCGGCGGCGACGTCGATGCCCTCGCCGTCCACCGGCACCGGGACCAGCCGCGCCCCGGCCCCCAGCAGGGCGGCGCGGTTGCCGGGCCAGCCGGGTTCCTCCACCCAGGCCTCGTCTCCGGGGTCGAGAAGCAGTTGCGCCATCAGCGCCAAGCCCTGCTGCGCGCCGGAAACGATGACCACCTGCTCCGCCTCGCAGCGCACGGCGCGGACCGCTCGCAGATAGGCAGCGATCTCCGCCCGCAGCGGGGCGTAGCCGAGCGGGTCCGGATCCGTCGCCAGCGTCCGTCCGCCGTGGCGCCAGCAGCGGCCGAGCAGCTGCGCCCACAGCTCGACGGGAAAGGCACCGAGGTCCGGCGTGCCGAGCGCGAAGGGCCGCCCCACCCGGTCGCGGGCGATGGCCGGCGCCTCGGCCAGCGCCCGGCCGCGGGCGGACAGGCCGACGCCGCGCCGGGCCTCGTCGCGGGCCGGAACGCCGCCGGGCGCCGCATCGGGAAGCGAGGGGGCAACGAAGGTGCCGGCCCCCACCCGGCCGCTGACATAGCCCTCCGCCAGCAGCGTGTCGTAGGCGGTGACCACCGTGTTGCGCGACAGCCCCCACTCGGTGGCGAGCGCCCGGCTGGGCGGCAGACGCTCGCCCGGACGCAGCCGGCCATCCAACACCGCCTGACGCAGCGCGCGGTAGAGCTGGCGGTGCAGCGGCTCCGCCCCGTCGCGGTCGAGCGCCACCGGCCCGAGGCTGGACAGAACCGGACGTGCCGAGCGGGCCATGGCGAGCCTTTCAGGAGGATAGTAAATTGGTCCCTATGGAATCGACATTCCGGACCTTTCGAAGGGGCCATTCTGCCGCCCATTCTGGGCCATCGCAACAGTTCCGGCCTTGAGCACGACCATGACCAGCCTTCTCACCGAGCCCCCTGCGGCCGATTCTCCCGCCGCCTTGGCCCAGACCCCGCGCACCCGTCCGGTGCGGCTGGGCGACCGCGGCAGCCATGACGTCGCCCTGATCCATTCCATCATCGACGAGGCGCCGATCTGCCACGTCGGCTTCGTCGACGACGCCATCAAGGGCCAGGGCGCTCCGTCCCCCATGGTGATCCCGACGGTCCCCTGGCGGGTGGGGGACGAGTTGATGATCCACGGCGCGTCCTCCAGCCGGATGATCCGGCGGCTGCAGGAGGGGGGCGAGGCCTGCATCACCCTGTCGCTGATCGACGGTTGGGTGCTGGCGCGCTCGGCCTTCCATCACTCCGTCAACTACCGCTCGGTCATGCTGTTCGGCCGGCCGCGGCTGGTGGCGGAGGAGACTGAAAAGCGCGCGGCGCTCGACGCGCTGATGGAGAAGATCGAACCCGGCCGCAGCGCCAAGGTGCGGGCGCCCAATGCGCAGGAGCTGAAGGCCACATCCGTGCTGGCCTTCCCCATCGCCGAGGCGTCGGCCAAGCGCCGCTCCGGCCCGCCCGGCGACGATCCGGAGGATATGGACCACCCGGTGTGGGCGGGCGTGGTGCCCTTGCGGCTGACCGCCGGCGAACCGGAACAGGACCCGGCCCAGATCAAGGGGTGATAATCGGGGGCTGACAGCAGTCTGAAACAGAAAAAGGCCGCGACCGGGAAGCCCGGCGCGGCCTTTTTCTTGCGGTTTCTCCCGCTGGCGGGAAGGCCGGTCCGATACCCCCGGAACGCCCCCCTGCCAACCGTCCTTAGGACGACGGAGCGTTCAGCAGGCGCGGCAGGATCTGCGCACGACGGTTGGACGGCTCGCGGACGTTCGGACCGGTCTGAACCAGCAGCTGGCTCTCGCCCTTGCCCTGGGTCGTGATGTTGGCGGCCGGGATGCCCTTGGCGACCAGGGCCTTCTTGACCGCGTCGGCACGACGCACCGACAGCTTCTGGTTGTAAGCCGGCGACCCCGAGGTATCGGTGTGGCCGACGACGTTGATCTTGGCGCCACCGTTCTTCAGGATGGCCGACACCGCGTCACCGATCACGCGATCGGCGGCCGGGGTGATGTTCGACTTATCCCAGTCGAAGAACACCAGATATTCGCTCTGGACCGCGGCGACGGCGGCCGGAGCCGGAGCAGCGGCGGCCGGCGGGCACGGATAGCTGCCCTGATGGATGACATAGCCGCCGTCAGCGGTGCGGGCGGCGACGTTGCCCCAGCCGATGACCGGGTTGCACCACTCGGTGCCCTTGCCGACCAGGCTCGCGTCCTGGGCATTGGCGGCCGCCGACAGACCGAAAGCGACGATGGCGGCCGGGATGGCAGCCAGACCCGCGCGAACAATAGTCTTCATTGTCTTCACTCCCTTCCAGAACCCTTCCCCATCAGAGTGCCTGCGGGGGATGAACCTATCAATCGAAGCATCCGCCCGAGTTCAAGCGCGGCAGCGACCTTCCCAACATGTGGTGCGCGGTGGTGTTCCGACACCCCAGCCGATTGGCCGAACCGTACCCGTTCTTGGACCTATGCTCCACTTCCATAGCAGCTTTTCCGGTAGGTTTCCGCCAAATCCGTGTAACGGTGGCTGAGAACCGGAAAAACCGCGAGATCGCGCTCCGTCAGCTCGCGAACCGGTCTAGCAGGGCTGCCGGCCCACAAGAATCCGGATGTCACCCGCTTTCCGGGCGTCACCAGAGCACCGGCCGCGACCATCGCCCGCGACTCGACATAGGCCCCATCCAGGATGCAGGCCTTCATGCCGATGAAGCAGCCGTCTTCCAGCGTGCAGGCGTGCAGCAACGCCATATGGCCGACGGTGATGTCGTCGCCGATGTAGGTGCCCTGCCCTTCAGAGGCCACGTGGATCACGGTGCCGTCCTGAATGTTGGTGCGAGCGCCGATTCGGACCTCGTTGACGTCTCCACGCACGGTGCAGCCGTACCAGATGCTGCTGTTCGCCCCGATCACGACATCACCGATCACCGCCGCCGTTTCCGCGATGAACGCAGTCGGGTCGACGGTGGGCAGGATGCCGTTGAAGGCGCGAACAAGGCCGGTCATCAGGTCGTACCGAAGTCGTGCATGACGGGCGGGATTGAAGCACCGTAAGGCTTAAGGCACCACCTGATTTCGCATTGACAGGCCAAAGCAAATCCCGATTGGTGCCTCTGTGCAACAGTGCGGACAGGGGGCCACAACGCTGTCACAGCCCCCGCCCCATCCTGCCGCGGTACCCGATTACGGGAAAAGCGGCGCCTGATCGATGCCGGTCGTCTCGCCCAGCCCCATCATGACGTTCATGTTCTGGATCGCCTGACCCGACGCGCCCTTCACCAGATTGTCGATCACCGACACGATGATGGCGCCGCGCGGGGTGCGGTCGGCGACCACGCCGATCAGGTTGTGGTTGGAGGCGCGGACATGGCGCGTCGCCGGCACCACGCCGGCCGGGGTCACGCCGACGAAGGGCTCGTCGGCATAGCGGGCGGCCAGCGTCGCGCGCAGGTCGTCGGCGGTGACGCCGTCGGCCATGCGGACGTAGATGGTCGCCATCATGCCGCGGTTCATCGGCACCAGATGCGGGGTGAAGGAGACGGTGACCGGACGGCCGGCGGCCAGCCGCAGCTCCTGCTCGATCTCGGGCATGTGGCGGTGGTGGCCGACGCCATAGGCGTTGAAGCCTTCCGACACCTCGGTGAAGAGGTTGGCCTGCTTGGCGTCGCGGCCGGCCCCGGACACGCCGGACTTGGCGTCGATGATGATGCCGCCCGGCTCGATCTGGTTCTCCATCAGCAGCGGCAGCAGCGGCAGCAGCGAGCAGGTCGGGTAGCAGCCCGGATTCGCCACCACCCGCGCCTTGCGCACGCCCTGGCGGTTGAACTCGGTCAGGCCGTAGGCGACCTCCTTCTGCAGGCCGACGGCACGGTGCTCATGCCCGTACCAGGTGGCGTATTCGGCCGGGTCGCTCAGGCGGAAATCGGCGGACAGGTCGACCACCTTCAGGCCGCTGGGCAGGCCGGCGACAACCTCCTGCGTGGTGCCGTGCGGCAGGGCGCAGAAGATGAAGTCCAGGTTGTCCCACTTCAGCTCTTCGATCTTCACCAGATCGGGCAGGCCATAGCCGCCCAGATGCGGGAACACCTCCGCCATCGGCTTGCCGGCCTGTCGTTCGGCGGTCAGCGCGGCGATCTCCACGTTCGGGTGGCGCAGCAGCATGCGCACCAGTTCGGCGCCGGTGTAACCGGAAGCGCCCAGGATGCCGACGCGGATTTTCGAACCGCCGGGAGTGGTGCCCGGAATGCTGATGGAGGCCATGGAACCGATGTCCTTCGCTTGACGGGAGGAACGTTGAGGTTTGGGTAGGCGTGACGGTGAGGGCAAAAAGAAAGGGGCGCCCCTTTCGGGACGCCCCTCGCTTGTACCGTAAAGCAGCAGGCCCGTGTAGGGATTAGCGCTTCGAGAACTGGAAGCTGCGGCGGGCCTTGGCGCGGCCGTACTTCTTACGCTCGACCGTACGGGCGTCGCGGGTCAGGAAGCCGGCGGCCTTCAACGGCGGGCGCAGGGCCGGCTCGAAGTAGGTCAGCGCCTTGGAGATGCCGTGACGGACGGCACCGGCCTGGCCCGACAGACCGCCGCCGGCGACGGTGGCGACCACGTCGAACTGCTCAGAACGCTCGGTCACGCCGAACGGCTGGGCGATCATCATGCGCAGAACCGGACGGGCGAAATAGACCGACTGGTCGCGGCCGTTGACGGTGACCTTGCCGGAGCCCGGCTTGATCCACACACGGGCGACGGCGTCCTTGCGCTTGCCGGTGGCATAGGCGCGGCCCTGGGCGTCCAGCTTCGGAGCGGCCAGCTCTTCGGTGACGGTCGCGGTGGCGGCGGCGCCCGTCAGTTCCTTCAAGCTGGAGAGGGTGGTGGTGACCTGAGCCATTGTTACGCGCTCCGCTTATTCTTCGGGTTCAGGGCGCCGATATCGAGGGCGACCGGCTGCTGCGCATCGTGCGGATGCGTGGCGCCCTTGTAGACCTTGAGATGGGTCATCTGCTGGCGGCCGAGCGGACCGCGCGGAACCATGCGCTCCACGGCCTTCTCGATCACGCGCTCCGGATACTTGCCGTCCAGGATCTGGCCCTTGGAGCGGCCCTTGATCCCACCCGGATAGCCGGTGTGCCAGTAGAAGATGTCGGCGTCGCGCTTGTTGCCGGTCAGCTTCACCTTCTCCGCATTGATCACGACGATGTTGTCGCCGCAATCCATGTGGGGGGTGTAGGTCGGCTTGTTCTTGCCACGCAGGATGTTCGCCAGGATGCTGGCAAGCCGTCCGAGAACGAGGCCGTCGGCGTCAACGACGTACCACTTCTTCTCGATTTCGGTCGGCTTCAGATTGAAGGTCTTCATCGCCACACTCGTTTCTTCGAATACGGATCGGCAGGCCGCCGATTCCGGGGCGCCGAAGCGGACGGCTTTCTACGGGCCGGAACAGGCCTCTGTCAACGGAAAAATTTCCATTTCCTTTCAATGACTTACGGACGCGGTAATAAGATACCGCGCAGGCAAACCCATTGATCTTAAACGATTTTTTATGACGCCCCATCCATGCGGTAATGAGATACCGCAACGGTGACGGGGGCGTGCGGCGGGATGGAGTAGGTTCCGGTGACATGGGCGACCGGCTCTGGATCGCCTTCGGAGAACAGCAGGATCTCGCCATAGGCCAGCCGCTTGCCCAGCTTCAGGACGCGCGCCTCGGCGATGATGGCGACGGGCGGCGGGCGGCGCAGGAAGTTGATGGTCATGCTGGTGGTCACCGCCAGCTCGACCCGGCCGATCAGGCTCAGCACCGCGCCATAGAGCGCCACGTCGGCCAGTCCGAACATCGCCGGGCCGGTGACGGTGCCGCCGGGACGGACGAAATCGTCCTTGTAGGGCAGGCGCAGGCGAATCGTCCCGGCGCTCAGGCTTTCCACGACGATGCCGAAATTCCCGACCAGGGGAACCCCCTCGCGGATCAGTTCCTCCAGCTCTTCCTTCGTCATGGCGGGAGCGGAGACGGGGGCGGCGCTTTGTGCGGTATCGACGGCGGACATGGACCCTCGGCCGGTGATCTCGGTTGGACCTCCGGACTGTGCGCCATCCCGGCCATTCGGACAAGTATGGTGCCGCTATTCGGCCGGCTTCGGCTCTGCGCGGGGCGGCTCTGGCGGGGTCGGGCTTGCGGGTTCCGGAGCCGCCGCGGGTGCGGTGGGTGCGGTGGGTGCGGTGTCGGTGGGGGCGGTCAGGCGGATCGGGCCGCCGCCAGTGGCGGGCGGAGCCGGTTCGGCGGCGGACTGCTCCGCCGGAGCGGGTGCCGCCGGCGCGACCGGTTCGGCGGGCGGGGCGAGCGGGACCGCCTTGATGTCCGATTTCGGCGTCTCCGATTTCGGCGCATCGGGCCTGGGGGCGTCCGCCTTGGGCGAATCAGCCTTGGGCGAATCAGCCTTGGCGGGCGCGGGATCGGCCGGGGTGGAATAGTCGGGGACGATGCGGGCCTGACTGCCGGTGATGACCAGAACCTTCTGGCCGATCGGCAGCGGCTGCGGCTCCTTCTGGGTCAGCGACAGCAGATCGCCGTTCGACTTGCGGACGATGTATTCCCAGCCGGTGGTGTCGCCGGCGATGTGCTCCATCGCCGTGCCCAGCAGGCCGCCGATCGCCGTGCCGCCGACGGTGCCCAGCGCGGCGTTCATGCCGCCCGTCCCCACCTGCGCACCCAGGATGCCGCCGGCCGCCCCGCCGCTGACCGCGCCGACCGTGCCGTTGGCGCTGATCGCCACCTGACGGAATCCGACGACGACGCCCGGCTCCACCTTGTTGGCCTGCTGGACCGCATTGGAGGCGTAGGTGTTGGGGGAATAGTCGGAGGTGCAGCCCGCAAGACCGCCGGCCGCGGCGATGAACAGGCAGAAGGAGACCGATCGGAGCACGGGGTAGCCATCCGTTTTGAAACCCGCCGAGTTTCTTACGGCAAAGCCCCCCGGCTCGTCACCGGGCAAAATCCGGACACGGCCGGAAGGCTGCGTTGCAGTGCAGCGATGGCCGCCCGGCGTCAGCGGCCGGCGGTCTGGTTGCTGGCCTTCAGCGACAGGTATTTCAGTGTCAGCTTCGGCACATTCTCGATCACCCAGGTGGCCATTGCCTCCTCCTCGCGCAGCGAGGTCTGCAGCAGCGGCGTGGCGAAGGCGAAGTTGCCGGCCTCCGCCACGGTCAGCAGCGAGCGGTAGCTCGCCACCTCGAAATTCTCGAAGGCGTAGTTGGCGAAGGAGTTCTTGAGGATCTCGTCCTCGGCGAAGGTATGGCCGAGCGCGGCGAGATTGCCCATGATCGACAGGGCGGTGTCCTTCAGCCCGGAATGGCTTTCCTGCAGCTGGTCCAGGATCTGCTCGATGCGGGTGATCTGAGATTCGGTCTCGCCACGGTGCATGCGCAGGTGGTCCGAGACTTCCGGATAATTCACGAGGCGGTCCAGCTGGCGGTCCATCAGGGCCAGCGCCTGCTGTTCCACCGCATGGGCGTTGCGCAGGCCGGTGACGAACAGCGCGCGCGTGAGATCCGCGGGATAGGCGGCCATGTGTGTGCTCCTGTGGTATCAACGCTCCGTTGAACGTCTGCCCGCACCAACAGCGGGACACCGTCTTCGACGCTTACCGCTTCCGCCATAATTCAAAAGGGCAGAGCTTCGGCCACCCGTGTCCGGCACCGGCGGGGAAGTGCCACGACCGGGACACGGACGCGCGGTTGCCGGACGCAAGGGATCGCGGGGAAATGCTGGGCATGATCCGCATCCCCGCCAAAGGCGCCCCCGCAAGAGGCATCCCCGCCATGCCAGTCACCCTGCCCGGCTCCGTGGGCGCGGTGGTCGTCCTCATCCTCGTGCTGGCCGCTCTCGCCGGCTGGCGCCGGGCGGAGCCGGAGGACCTGACCGGCTGGCGCGCCGAACGGCTGGCGGCCTTCCAGGTCTGGCAGGCGGCCAACCCGGCCCGCGAGATCTGGGACCATCCCGACGCCCCGGTCCTTGTGGCCCTTCCCCCCGGCAGCTTTCTCCAGGGCTCGCCCGAATCGGAACAGGAGCGCTTTCCCGACGAGCCGCTGCAACGGCCGGTGTCGATCCGGCACCCCGTCGCCATCGGCAAATACCCGGTGACCCGCGGCGAATATGCCCGGTTCATCCAGGACAGCGGTTACAAGCCGCGGACGATCTGCCGCGGCTATGCCGGCGAGACGGAGCTGCTGCCGCGCTGGCATTTCTCCTGGCGCCGGCCGGGCTTCGACCAGACGAACCGGGACCCGGTGGTCTGCATCAGCTGGTACGACGCCAAGGCCTATGTGGACTGGCTCAGCCGGCGGACCGGCAAGCCCTACCGCCTGCCGACGGAGGCGGAGTGGGAATATGCGGCCCGCGCCGGCACCCGGACCGCCCGCTGGTGGGGCGACGATCCGGCCAAGGGGTGCGATGCGGCGAACGAGGCCGACCTGAGCGCCAAGGACCGCTTCACCGACTGGGAGGTCGCGAACTGCCGCGACGGCGCCCTGTTCACCGCGCCGGTCGGCAGCTATCGGCCCAACGGCTTCGGCCTCTACGACATGCTCGGCAATGTCTGGCAGTGGGTGGAGGACTGCGCGGCGGATGGCGGCGGGACATGCCCGCAACGGGTGATGCGGGGCGGATCGTGGCACAGCAATCCGCGCTATGTCCGGTCGGCGGTCCGCCGGATTGACGGGGCGGAGATCGGCTATGCCGCCTACGGCATCCGCGTCGCCCGCGATCCCTGAGGCCCCGCTACGGCCCCTTCGGCCAAGCAGAATCAGCCACGCAGGACGGCCAGCGCCGACAGCCCCTCCACCGCATGGTCGAGGAAGGCACGAACCCGGCCCGGCATCAGCCGCGCCGTCGGCACCACGACATGGACGGGCAGCGGCGCCGGCTCGGTGTGCGGCATCAGGCGCACCAGCGTGCCGGCGGCGAGATCGTCGGCCACCTGATAGGACAGCGGCCGGGCGATGCCATGCCCGTCGCGGGCGGCAAGCAGCGCCGGCTCGATGTGGCTGACCGACAGCCGCGGGGTGACCCGGACCACCCGCTCCCGCCCGTCGACCAGAAAGCGCCAGTCGGGCGGCCGCGGCCGGGCGGTCGACAGGATGATGTCGTGGCCGGCCAGATCCTCCGGCGCCGACGGAGTGCCGCGCCGCGCCAGATAGGTGGGGCCGGCGACCAGATAGCGCCCGACCTGCCCCACCCGCCGGGCGACGAGGCCGGAATCGGGCAAGGGGCCGATGCGGATCGCGACGTCCAGCTCCTCCTCGATCAGGTCGAGGTTGCCGTCGGACAGCACCAGTTCGACCCGGAGGTCGGGAAAGGCCCGCATGAAGTCGAGGACCAGCGGCGTCACATGCTTGCGCCCGAACATCACCGGCGCGGTGACACGCAGCCGCCCGCGCAGCGGCCGGTCGGTGCCGGTGGCGGCCAGCGCCTCGTCATAGTCGGCGAGAAGCCGGCGCGCCTGCTCGGCCAGCCGCCGGCCGGCGTCGGTGGGTGCGAGGTTGCGGGTGGTCCGCTCGATCAGCCGCAGGCCCAGCCGCTCCTCCAGTCCCGACAGCGCGCGGGTGACCGCGGGCGCCGACCGCCGCAGCCGCTTCGCCGCGCCGGCGAGGCTGCCGGCCTCCAGGATCGCCACGAAGATCGTCAGTTCGTCCAGCCGGTCCACAATTCTTCCGAATTCTGAAAGAGTCCCTTTTGATGAAAGCGCATTCCTGCCGACGCGCGCAAGTGGTTGGCTGTGGGCATCCGCGAAACAGTCATCCAGGGGAACCGTCCGATGAGCACCACCACCGAGCCCGCAATCACGCTCTACGGCACGCCGCTGTCGGGGCACAGCCATCGGGTGGAAGCCTTTCTGAACATCCTCGGCCTGCCCTACCGCTATGTCGAGGCCGGCGCCGAGCTGCGGCGGTCGGAAAGCTTCCTCGCCCTGAACCCATTCGGACAAATTCCGGTGCTGGTCGACGGCGACCTCGTCCTGCCGGACTCCGTCGCCATCCTGGTCTATCTCGCCGACCGCTATGACGCTTCCGGCCTGTGGAATCCGAAGGCGCCGGAGGACGCGGCGCGGGTGCAGCGCTGGCTGTCGATCGCCGCCGGCGATTTGCGCTTCGGGCCGGCCCTGGCGCGCATCCTGACGCTGTGGGGCGGAGCCGCTTCGCTGACCGACGCGCAGGCGGTCGCCGGGCGCGTCCTGCGCTTCATGGACGGTCATCTGGCAAGCCGCGACTGGCTGGCGGCGGAACGGCCGACCATCGCCGACATCGCCTGCTACGCCTATGTCGCCCGCGCGCCGGAAGGCCACATCCCGCTCGATCCCTATCCGGCGATCCGCCGCTGGCTGGAGCGGGTGGAGGCGATCCCGGCGCTGATCCCGATGCCGCAGAGCGCGATTCCGCAATCCGCCTGAACGCCCGCCACTGCAAACGTAGGAGCACGGCCATGGACCAGGACCGCATCCCCGACCCCTTCCATCCCGGCGAGCGGGAGGCGCAGGCGCGGGCCGGGTTCCGCGTGCCGTCGGCGCCGATCCGCGACCGGCTGATCCCTCAGCATCAGCAGTTCTTTCCGCTGCTGCCCTGGCTGCTGGTCGCCGCGCGTGACGAGGCCGGCGACCCGGCGGCCGGCGTGCTGACCGGCGCCCCCGGCTTCGTCTCCGCCGCCGACCCGCAGACGCTGTGGGTGCGGCCCGACCATGGCGCGTGGCAGCCCTGGCCGGCCGGACCGGCGGTGGGGGAACCGGTGGCGGCGCTGGGCATCGACCTCGCCACCCGGCGACGCAACCGGGTGAACGGCCGGGTGGCGGCCCGCGACGGGCTGGCCTTCGCCATGGCGGTGGAGGAGAGCTTCGGCAACTGCCCGCAATACATCCATGTTCGCCGGGCGGAGGATGAAGCCCCCTCCCCCGCCGGAGCCGTGGAAGCGTTGGCCGGACTGGACGGCGAGGCCCGGCGGCTGATCGGTGCGGCCGACACCGCCTTCGTCGCCTCCGCCTCGTCGGCGGGGCGTGACGGCCGGCTGGACGTGTCGCACCGGGGCGGGCCGGCGGGTTTCATCCGGATCGACGGCGACCGGCTGATCGTGCCCGACTATTCCGGCAACCGCTATTTCAACACGCTGGGCAACATGCTGTTGAACCCGCGCGCCGGGTTGCTGCTGGTCGATGTCGCCAGCGGCGACGTGCTGCACCTGACCGGGGCGGTCGGCATCGATTGGGAACCCGACCCTGCCCTGCCCAATGCCCAGCGCAGCTGGAGCCTGCAGGTGGAGCGCGGATGGCGGCGGAAGGCGGCGATCCCGCTGCGTTGGAAGGAACCGGGGGAGCGTATCGGGGTACCGTGACGCATGGGTCACGCAACCGTCGCCAAGCGTCCGGATCTGTGCTTCGATGACGGTTCCATGACACTTGATGGATGGGTGTGTCGATGCGCAATTCCGCCTGTTCCGGGCGCTGGTCGCTGCTGTCCGGTGCGGTTGTCCTATCCCTTCTCGCCGGGCCCGCCCTGGCGGCTGATCCGGCGCCTCAAGGCTCGGTGCCTCAGAGCGACCTGCTGAACGCCGAGCTGTGGATGCAGCGGTCGGTCGAATACAAGGCCAACGCGCTGGCGGTCTATGCGCTGGGCAAGGTCCAGCTGGACAAGGCGCTGGCCGACAAGAACTGGACCGCGGCGACCGAGCAGACCGGCAATTACCAGGAGCTGCCGCCGGCCGTGGTGCTGGACCTGGACGAGACGGCGATGGACAACTCCGCCTATCAGACCGGTCTGGTGACCAGCGGCACCGACTTCTCGCCCAAGACCTGGGACGCCTGGGTGAAGGCGGAGAAGGCGACGGCGGTGCCGGGTGCGGTGGAGTTCACCCAATATGCCGAGTCGAAGGGCGTCAAGGTCTTCTACGTCACCAACCGCAGCGCCGACCAGGAGGAGCCGACCCGCCGCAACGCGCAGGCGCTGGGCTTCCCGATGGGCGGGAACGTCGATACCTTCCTGATGTCGAAGGAAAAGCAGGAGTGGGGTTCGGCGAAGAGCGCACGCCGCGCCGCCATTGCCAAGGATTACCGGATCGTCCTGCTGTTCGGCGACAATTTCAACGACTTCACCGATTCCGCCAACGGCAGCGAGGCGGAGCGGATGAAG
Organism: Azospirillum sp. TSH20; assembly: GCF_003115935.1. Lineage (NCBI taxonomy): Bacteria > Pseudomonadati > Pseudomonadota > Alphaproteobacteria > Rhodospirillales > Azospirillaceae > Azospirillum > Azospirillum sp. TSH20. The sequence goes on along the minus strand of NZ_LGQU01000045.1, from coordinate 87,497 downwards.
GCCTATGAGACGGTGAAGGAGCATTTCGGGCGCGACTGGCTGATGCTGGCCAATCCCGGATACGGCTCGTTCGAGAGCGCGCCCTATGGGCATAATTTCAAACTGTCGGCGGACGAAAAGCGGGCCAAGAAGATCGGCGCGCTGGAACCCTGGGTGGCGCCAACCCAGTAAGGGTGTGACGGTGGTGCGCCAGATTTAAAAGATCAGGCGCACCGCCTGCACGATCACCACCCACGGCGTGCCGATCATCACCGCCCACACCGCCAGTCGCGGCAGACCCTGCATCTTGCGGACCTTCGGTTCGGCGGAGGGGGTGGCTTCGAACGAGGCGGCGTTGTAGATCGACATGGCCTGCTGCTCCATGAGCAAGATGACGGTGAGGACATCTTGCGGTTTCGATCCTTAACGACCATTAAAGAGCGCCGCCTGCGAAGTCGGCGTTTGCGCATTACCTCGACAGGCTAGGAATACCTCAAAAGAGCGCGGCGCCGTGGGGCGGATTGACCACCACGACACCGCGGGACGGGGTCTTACGGCTTCGCCACATGCCAGACATTGTTCACGCCGTCACCCGTGGCGTCGCCGGGCTTCATGTCCTTGGCCCAGGTGTAGAGCGGCTTGCCGTTATAGGCCCATTGGTGGCTGCCGTCGTCGCGGGTGACCACCGTGTATTTGCCCATCGGCTTGGCGGAGGCGGGAGCCATCAGCGGCGGCCAGTTGGTTGCGCAAGGCCCATTGCAGGCCGACTTGCCGGCGCTGTCCTTGTCGAAGACGTAGAGCGTCATGCCCTTCGCGTCGGTCAGGACGGGACCCATCGCGGTCTTGCCCGTCATGGCCGGTTCCTTGTCCTGGGCGAAGGCGTCCTGAACGAAGGCGGGCGCGCCGAACAGGACGGCTCCCAGGCCGATGGCGGCGGCGGTGACACGGAGTGCGGACGTCATTCTGCGGTTCCTCCCCAAAACCGGCCCGCCGGACGACGGACCCGATGGATGAAGGACGCACCTGGAGGCGCGGTTATTCCGCAGGCATCACACCGTCAGGTATTTGCGAACCTCCTGCTCGTCGAGGCCGCTGCGCGGGCCGGACAGCATCACCTCGCCGCGTTCCATCACCACCCAATCGTCGGCAAGGTCGCGGGCAAAGTCGAAATACTGCTCCACGAGCAGGATCGCCATGGTGCCCTTGTCGCGCAGATAGGAGATGGCGCGGCCGATGTCCTTGATGATGGAGGGCTGGATGCCCTCGGTCGGCTCGTCCAGCACCAGCAGGCGCGGGCGGGTCACCAGGGCGCGGCCGATGGCGAGCTGCTGCTGCTGGCCGCCCGACAGGTCGCCGCCGCGGCGCTCCAGCATGGATTTCAGCACCGGGAACAGCTCGAACACCTCGTCGGGAATCGAGCGTTGCGAGCGCGGCAGCGGGGCGTAGCCGGTCAGCAGATTTTCCCGCACCGTCAACAGCGGGAAGATCTCGCGCCCCTGCGGCACATAGGCGATGCCGCGGCGCGCCCGGTCGGCCGGCGCCATCTTGGTCACGTCGGCGCCGTCCCAGCCGATGGAGCCGCCGGACACCGGCTTCAGCCCGACGATGGCGCGCAGCAGGCTGGACTTGCCGACGCCGTTGCGGCCGACCAAGCACGTGACCTTGCCGATTTCGGCCTTCATGGAAACGCTGCGCAGGGCCTGGGCGGCGCCGTAATGCAGATCGAGGGAGCGAACGTCCAGCATCTTGGGATCTCCGGTCAGCGGCCGAGATAGGTGTCGATGACCTGTTGATTCGAACTCACCGCGTCCAGCGAGCCTTCGGCCAGGACGGAGCCTTCGGCCAGCACCGTCACCTTGACGCCGAGCGCACGGACGAAGCTCATGTCATGCTCCACCACGATCACCGAATGCTTGCCGGCGATGCTGCACAGCAGTTCCGCCGTCTGTTCGGTTTCGGCGTCGGTCATGCCGGCAACCGGCTCGTCGACCAGCAGAAGCTTGGGGTCCTGCGCCAGCAGCATGCCGATCTCCAGCCACTGCTTCTGCCCATGCGACAGGCTGCCGGCCTGACGGTTGCGCAGGGCCGACAGGCGCGTGATGTCGAGGATTTCCTCAATCCGGCTGCGGTCGTCGCGGCTGATGGCGTAGGTCAGCGTCTTCAGCGGCCGGCGCGGCGCCTTCAACGCCAGTTCAAGGTTGTCCCACACCGTGTGCGGCTCGAACACCGTCGGACGCTGGAACTTGCGGCCGATGCCGAGATTGGCGATCGCCGCCTCGCGCAGGCGGGTCAGGTCGGTGTCGCCCTCGAACAGGATGGTGCCGGTGTCGGGGCGGGTCTTGCCGGTGATGACGTCCATCATCGTCGTCTTGCCGGCGCCGTTGGGGCCGATGATCGCCCGCATCTCGCCGGGCATCATCACCAGTGACAGGCTGTTCAGCGCCTTGAAGCCGTCGAAGCTGACCGACACGCCGTCGAGATAGAGAAGGGTCGATTCCGCGCTCATGGGTCAGGCCCCCTTTTGGCCAGCGGTCTGGTTTGCGGTTTGGGCGTTGGGGAGGGCGGGGGTCTTGCGGCCGGGCAGCTTGGCCTTCAACTGCGCGCCCAGCCCCAGCAGGCCCTTGGGCAGGAACAGGGTGACCGCCACGAACAGGCCGCCGAGCGCGAACAGCCACAGCTCCGGCAGCGCGCCGGTGAAGTAGCTCTTGCCCATGTTGACCAGCACCGCGCCGAGGATGCCGCCGGCCAGCGTGCCGCGTCCGCCGACCGCGACCCAGATCACCGCCTCGATCGAGCTGGCCGGGGCGAATTCCGACGGGTTGATGATGCCGACCTGCGGGACGTAGAGGGCGCCCGCGACGCCGGCCATGCAGGCCGACAGGGTCCAGGCGAACAGCTTGTAGCTTTCGGTGTCGTAGCCCATGAAGCGGACGCGGCTTTCGGCGTCGCGCAGCGCCACCAGCACCTTGCCCAGCTTCGACCCGATGACGCCCGACGCGATCATGTAGGAGAGCGCGAGCGCAGCGACGGTCGCCACGAACAGCGCGACGCGGGTGGTGTCGGCCTGGATGTCGTAACCGAGGATGTCCTTGAAGTCGGTCAGGCCGTTGTTGCCGCCGAAGCCCATGTCGTTGCGGAAGAAGGCCAGCAGCAGGGCGAAGGTCAGCGCCTGGGTGATGATCGACAGGTAGACGCCGGTGACGCGGCTGCGGAAGGCGAACCAGCCGAAGGCGAAGGCCAACGCGCCCGGCACCACCAGCACCATGATCGCGGCGAACCAGAACTGGTCGAAGCCGAGCCAGTACCAGGGCAGCTCCTTCCAGTTCAGGAAGACCATGAAGTCGGGCAGGACCGGGTTGCCGTAGACTCCACGCGGGCCGATCTGCCGCATCAGGTACATGCCCATGGCATAGCCGCCGAGCGCGAAGAAGGCGGCATGGCCGAGCGACAGGATGCCGCAATAGCCCCAGACAAGGTCCAGCGCCAGCGCCAGCAGCGCGAAGCACAGGTATTTGCCCAGCAGCGAGACGGTGAAGACCGACAGGTGGAAGGGCGAGTCCGCCGGCACCCACAGCGTCATCACCGGGACCGCCACCGCCAGGAATGCCAGGATCGTCAGGACGATCCCAGCCTTGCGGTCCAGCCCCATCAGGAAAAAGCGCAGCAGCATCGGATCAGGCCTCCACCGCGCGGCCCTTCAGCGCGAACAGGCCGCGCGGACGCCGTTGGATGAACAGGATGATGAAGATCAGCACCAGGATCTTGCCCAGCACCGCACCGGCGTAAGGCTCCAGGAACTTGTTGATGGACCCCAGCGTCAGCGCGCCGACCAGCGTGCCCCAAAGGTTGCCCACTCCGCCGAACACCACGACCATGAAGCTGTCGATGATGTAGCCCTGGCCGAGGTTCGGGCTGACATTGTCGATCTGGCTCAGGGCCACCCCGGCCAGACCGGCGATGCCGGAGCCGAGACCGAAGGTCAGCGCGTCCACCCGCGCGGTGCGGATGCCCATGGCGTTGGCCATCGGCCGGTTCTGCGTCACCGCGCGGATCGACAGGCCGAACCAGGTGCGCTTCAGCGCCACCAGCAGCGCGGCGAAGACGGTGAAGGCGAAGATGACGATCCACAGCCGGCCATAGGTGATGGTCAGGCCGCCCAGTTCGAAGGCGCCGGACATCCAGCTCGGCGCCCCCACCTCGCGGTTGGTCGGGCCGAAGATGGAGCGCACCGCCTGTTGGAGCGCGAGAGACAGGCCCCAGGTGGCGAGCAGCGTTTCCAAGGGACGACCGTAGAGCCAGCGGATCACGCTGCGCTCGATGATGATGCCGACGCCGCCCGACACGATGAAGGCGGCGGGCAGCGCCACCAGGATCGACAGGTCGAACAGGCCGGGGGCATGGGCGCGGAAGAACTCCTGCACCAGGAAGGTGGTGTAGGCGCCGATCATCACCATCTCGCCATGGGCCATGTTGATGACACCCATCACGCCGAAGGTGACGGCGAGGCCGATGGCGGCCAGCAGCAGCACCGACCCCAGCGACAGCCCGTACCAGAGATTCTGCAAGGCGGCCCAGAAGGCCAGCTTCTGTTCCAGGGTGGAGACGGCGGCGGCGGCAGAGCGCTTGGTGACGTCGGACGCGCCGGAACCGGCGACCATGTTCAGCAGCACCAGCGCGTCGCGGTCGCCGCGGGCGGCCAGCGTGTCGGTCGCCGACTGGATTTCGGCATCGCTCATCTTCGACGCGGCCTCGCCGGTCAGCAGGATGGCGGCGCGTGCCTGCTCCATGGCGGCGCGCACGCCCTTGTCCTGCTCCTTGGCGATGGCGGCATTCAGCGTCTCCAGCGCAGCGGCGTCGCGGCTCTTGAACACCGCATCGGCGGCGGAGCGGCGGACGCCGGCATCGGGGCTCATCAGGGTGAGGGCGCCCAGCGAAGCGCTGATGGCGCGGCGCAGCGAATTGTTGATGCGGATCTTCTCGACCGCGGCGGCCGGCGCATCGCCCAGCGCGGCACGGGTCAGCGGGTCGGTCAGGGTGAAGGCGTCGCCGGCCTTGCGGGCGACGACCACGGTCCCATCGGCCTTGCGCACATAGAGGTCGCCGGCCTGCAGCGCCTCGATCACCGGCACGGCGGCCGGGTCGCCGGCCTCCGACAGTTGCGCCAGGGCCTTTTCGGTTCCGGAATAGCCGCCGCTGCCCAGGGCCTGGACAAGCGGGCGGAGATCGGCGGCATAGGCGGCGGTCGATGTGGCGACCACCACACAGACGGCCATCAGCCAGCGGAGAGCGCGTCGCATCGCGGGTCCTTCGGTGCGGGGGGCTTAAAGACGTGCGACGCTTGCCCCCACCCCGCCCCTCCCCCGCTTCGCAGGGGAGGGAGAGATCCCCTCCTCCGCATCGGACCGACCTTCGGTCGGCCGAGAGCGGGGGAGGGTTAGGGTGGGGGCAAGCGTCGCGACCACTCAGACGATCAGGTCAGCAAACGCTACCCTCACGACCCCTTGCCGCCGCACTTGCCGGTCTTCACGTTGAAGTTGCCGCAGGACATCGGCTTGCGCCAGTCGGCGATCAGGTCCTTGCTGTCCGGCAGATAGTCCGACCACTCGTCGCCCGGGACGAGGCCCGAGGTCTTGGAGACGACGTCGAACTGGCCGTTCTCCTGCACTTCGCCGATCAGCACCGGCTTGGTGATGTGGTGGTTCGGCAGCATCGCCGAATAGCCGCCGGTCAGGTTGGGGACCGACACGCCGACCATGGCGTCGATGACCTTGTCCGGCTCGGTGGTGCCGGCCGCCTCGACCGCCTTCACCCACATGTTGAAGCCGATATAGTGGGCTTCCATCGGGTCGTTGGTGACGCGCTTGTCGTTCTTGGTATAGGCCTTCCATTCCTTGATGAACTCGGCGTTCGCCGGGGTCTCCACGGACTGGAAGTAGTTCCAGGCGGCCAGATGGCCGAGCAGCGGCTTGGTGTCGATGCCGGCCAGCTCTTCTTCGCCGACGGAGAAGGCGACGACCGGAATGTCCTGCGCCTTCACGCCCTGGTTGCCCAGTTCCTTGTAGAAGGGAACGTTGGCGTCGCCGTTGATGGTGGAGACGACGGCGGTCTTCTTGCCGGCCGACCCGAACTTCTTGATGTCCGCCACGATCGACTGCCAGTCGGAATGACCGAACGGCGTGTAGTTGATCATGATGTCCTCGGGCTTGACGCCCTTGCCCTTCAGGTAGGCTTCGAGGATCTTGTTGGTCGTGCGCGGATAGACGTAGTCGGTACCGGCCAGCACCCAGCGCTGGACCTTTTCCTTCTGCATCAGGTAGTCGACGGCCGGGATCGCCTGCTGGTTCGGCGCGGCGCCGGTGTAGAAGACGTTGCGGGAGGACTCCTCGCCCTCATACTGGACCGGGTAGAAGAGGATGTTGTTCAGCTCCTCGAACACCGGCAGCACCGACTTGCGGCTGACCGAGGTCCAGCAGCCGAACACGGCCGACACCTTGTCCTTGCTGATCAGCTCGCGCGCCTTTTCGGCGAACAGCGGCCAGTTGGAGGCCGGATCGACCACCACCGGCTCCAGCTTCTTGCCCAGCAGGCCGCCCTTCTTGTTCTGCTCGTCGATCAGCATCAGCATGACGTCCTTCAACGTCGTCTCGCTGATCGCCATCGTGCCGGACAGGGAATGCAGGATGCCCACCTTGATGGTGTCGTCCGCCGCCTGGGCCGGCATCGCGAAGGACGCCATCGCGCCCATGGCCAGACCGGCCAGCGCGCTGATCCCGAAGCTGGACGTCAGTTGCTTGGTCCGCATGAAGTTGCCCCCTTCCTTTGGCGCCCCGGTTGCTCCGGGGCTTCGCCACATCGTCGGGGGAAAAGCTACCGCGCATGCGAAAGGCGGTATCTACGTCAAATGACACATACGGCCACGCCAGCGCCTCCATTGCCGTACCACCGGCGAAGGTTCGGAATAAAACCGCCGCCTCAGCGTCCAACTGCTGGATGAGCGCGTGTAACGGAGACAGCCGCCGGCGAGTGGGACGGCGATGCAAGGGAGCAACAGTGTGAACAGCAGAGCTGCCGACACCAAATGTCGCTTGCGGATTGTGGAAGGCTCATCGAAGGATACAACGCTCGATCCTTTCCGTTCACGTTCCGGTCCCATCGCCATGCATGATCTCCGCCGCCCGATCTCCCGCCGCTCCGCCGCCTTCTGCCTGGTCGGCGGGCTGGTCGGCGTCGTCCTGAGCGGTCCGGCGCTGACCGCAGCGGCGAAGGAGGCGGCGTACGCCGCCAAGCCGCCGCTGGTCGCGGGCTGGGCCGCGGCGCTGGACCAGCGCGCGCAGGAAATTCAGAACGCGCCCAAGGCGCCTGCCACCCGCATCGGCTATGGCGCGGTGGTGAAGCTGGGCGACGGCGGCATGATCGAGGGCGTCGCCCCGGCGATGGACGTGCCCCCCGCCGAGGTGCAGGCGCAGGCCCCCACCCTGCCAGGACTAGCCCCGGTCGAGCCGGCGCCGCCGGTGGTGATCTCCGTGCGCTCGCCGCTGGCCGACCGCGTCGGCCGGATTTCCCGCCGCCTGATCGAGCTGGGCTATCTGCCCGCCGACAAATGGACCGACAGCTTCAACGACGATGTCGAGGCTGCCGTGCGCGCCTTCCAGCTCGCCGAGGGGCTGCAGCCTGACGGCAAGGTGGGCGAGGTGACGCGCCAGGCGCTGGACCGCACCCCGGCGCAGACGGTGGCGCTGCTGCGCCGCGCCGCCGCGGCGATGCGGGCGCAGCAGGCCTCCATCCCCGACACCACGGTGCTGGTCAACCTGCCCGGCCAGTCCGTCACCCTCATCGAACATGGCCGCCCCGCCTTCACCATGCGGGCGGTGGTCGGCCGGCCGTCGCGCAAGACGCCGCTGCTGCAGGACAAGATCACCAGCGTCACCATCAACCCGACCTGGACCGTCCCGCCGACGGTGCTGAGCGAGGACAAGCTGCCGGCCCTGCGCAAGAAGGGCACCACCGGCATCAAGAACGCCGCCGTCTATCTGGACGGATCGGAGGTGGTCAACACGCAGTCGGTCAACTGGTGGTCGGTCGATCCCGGCCGCGTGCGCATCGTCCAGAAGCCGGGCGACGACAACGCGCTGGGCCGCTTCCGCTTCAACCTGACCAACGGCGACGGCATCTTCCTGCACGGCACCAACGACCCCAGGCTGTTCAGCCGCGACCTGCGCGCCGCCAGCTCCGGCTGCGTACGGCTGGAGGATGCCCGGATGATGGCGGAAACGCTGCTGGGTGCGGCCAAGGTGACGCCGGCCGTCATCAGCCAGCAGCTCGACACCGGGGAGACCAAGACGATCCGGCTGCCGAACGCCATCCCCGTGCGCTTCGTCTACTGGAATGCGTCGGTCGACACCGCCGGCGTGGTGCGCGTCCACCCGGACATCTACGAGGATCCGCCCACGCTGGCGACTCCGTCCGGCCAATCGGGTTCGGCGGCTCCGGCCATGTCGGCAAATCCGGCGGCGGCAAATCCGGTGACGCCGGCCTCGACGCCGCGTCCGCTGTCGAAGCCGGCGCCGCTGCCGGTCCCGACCGCCCATGCGCCGACGCCGCTGTCCTCCGCCTCCACCCCTGCTCCGGCCAAGCCGCTGCCGACACCGACCGGCATGTGAGGCCGGGATGCGGATCGCCCGGATCGACCATTTCGTGCTGACGGTCGCCTCCATCGAGGCGACTTGCGCCTTCTACCGCGACGTGCTGGGGATGGAGGTCGTCACCTTCGCCGGCGGCCGCCGCGCCCTGTCTTTCGGCGCGCAGAAGATCAACCTGCACGAGGTCGGGCGGGAGTACGAACCGAAGGCCGCCCGCCCCACCGCCGGCAGCGGCGACTTCTGCCTGATCGCCGACACGCCGCTGGACGAAGTGATCGCCGAACTCAAGGCTCGCGACATCACCATAGAGGAAGGCCCGGTGAGCCGCACGGGCGCCACCGGGCCGATCCGTTCCGTCTATTTCCGCGACCCCGACGACAATCTGGTCGAGATCGCCAATTACGTCTGAAGGCGTTGCTCCGTCCTCAGCGTGCCTGCAGCATCCCCACCGCGCCGCGCGCGACCTCGTGCAGGTCGGCTTCGCCGCCGGACTGGACATGGGCGAACAGGCCGGCGCGCATGCGCGGATCCCAGAATTTGCGGATGTGGGTCGCCGTCTCCGTCACAGCCTCCTCATGGGGGTAGGTGGCGAAATGGACGGCGATCTGGTTCGCCATCCGGACCAGATCCTTGGCGTGGTTCGTGTGGCTCATCGGTGTCTCCGGAATGGGTTGGTATCAGCGGAACAGGATGACGGTGTCGCGGCGCGACAGCGCGCCCAGGGTCAAGTTGGCGTTGCGCGCCAGTTCAAGCGCCAGCGCCGTCGGGGCCGAGATGGTCGCCAGCAGCGGGATGCCCACCGCGGCGGTCTTCTGCACCAGTTCGAAGCTGCAGCGGCTGGTCATCACCACGAAGCCGCCGGCCGGGTCGGCACCTGAACCGGCAATGGCGCCGATCAGCTTGTCCAGCGCGTTGTGGCGGCCGACATCCTCGCGGGCCAGCCGGATGCTGCCGTCGGGCGCGCACCATGCCGCCGCATGGACCGATCGGTTGGCCCGGTTCATCGGCTGATGGTCCGGCAGGGCGCGGAAGGCGGCGGCCACGGCGGCCGGGTCGACCTCCAGCGCGGTTTCGATCTTGCGGGGCTCCCGAACGGCGTGGACAAGACTGTCCACGCCGCACAGGCCACAGCCGCTCCGCCCCTCCATGGAGCGGCTGCGCAGGCTTCCGCGCAGGAGACGCAGCGGGTCGACCGTCAGGTTGACGACGAAGCCCAGCGGCGTTTCCCGCACGGCGATTTTCTCGATATCAGCGGCGGTCCCGACGATCTCCTCGGCAAGGCTGAAGCCCAGCGCGAAGTCTTCCAGATCGGCGGGGGTCGCCATCATCACGGCATGGGACCGGCCGTTGTATTCGAAAGCGACCGCGGTTTCCTCCGGCACCTGCCATTCGACATCCGCGCCGTCCTCCATCCCGACACCGGCGGAAAAGCCGGTGCCGGTGACGGCAATGGAGCACATGAGGCTGTCGTCGGGACGGATGGAACCAGAAGGCATCGCGGTCATGCTTCCCACTCCTCAGGCCATTATTCGGCGGCGATGACGTTGGCGGCGGCGATGCGCTTGCGCTCGACGTCGTTCTTCGCGTAGTCGACCTGCCAGTCGGACGGCTGGTTGCTGCGGGTGACCTGCACCGCCGTCACCTTGTATTCGGGGCAGTTGGTCGCCCAGTCCGAATTTTCCGTGGTGATGACGTTGGCGCCGGTCACCGGGTGGTGGAAGGTGGTGTAGACGACGCCGGCCGGCATGCGGTCGGAGATGACGGCGCGCAGCGTCGTCGCCCCCATGCGGCTGGCGAGCGACACCATGTCGCCATCCTTGACGCCCCGGATCTCGGCATCCACCGCGTTGATCTCCAGCACGTCCTCCGGATGCCAGGCCACATTGGCGGTGCGCCGGGTCTGGGCGCCGACATTGTAGTGGGCGAGGATGCGGCCAGTGGTCAGCACCAACGGGTACATCCGCGTCGTCCGCTCGTCGGTCGGCACATATTCGGTGACCACGAAGCGGCCGAGACCGCGGGCGAAGCTCTCGCCATGCATGATCGCCATGCCGGTGTCGTCGTCCTCGAAGCCGGTGCAGGGCCACTGCACGCTGCCGACGCGGTCGAGCTTCTCGAAGCTGACGCCGCGGAAGGTCGGGGTCAGCCGGGCGATCTCGTCCATGATTTCCGACGTGGTCTCGTAGTGCATCGGGTAGCCCATCGCCGTCGCCAGCGCGCAGGCGACCCAATGCTCGTCCTTGCCGACCTTGGACGGCATCGCCTTGCGGACGCGGTTGATGCGGCGCTCGGCGTTGGTGAAGGTGCCGTCCTTCTCCAGGAAGGAGGTGCCGGGGAAGAAGACGTGGGCGAAGGCGGCCGTCTCGTTCAGGAACAGGTCCTGGACGATGACGATGTCCAGCGATTCCAGCGCCGAGGTGACGTGGGTGGTGTTGGGATCGGACTGGACGATGTCCTCGCCCTGCACGAACAGGCCGCGGAAGCTGCCGTCATGCGCGCTGTCGAACATGTTGGGGATGCGCAGGCCGGGTTCCGGATCCAGCGTGACGCCCCAGGCGGCCTCGAACTCCTGGCGGACGATGTCGTCCGACACGTGGCGGTAGCCCGGCAGCTCGTGCGGGAAGGAGCCCATGTCGCAGGAGCCCTGCACGTTGTTCTGGCCGCGCAACGGGTTCACGCCGACGCCCTCGCGGCCGATGTTGCCGGTCGCCATCGCGAGGTTGGCGATCGCCATCACCGTGCTGGAGCCCTGGCTGTGCTCGGTCACGCCCAGGCCGTAGTAGATCGCGGCGTTGCCGCCGGTGGCGTAGAGGCGAGCGGCGGCGCGGACCCGATCGGCGGGAACGCCGGTGCGCGATTCCAGATATTCCGGCGAGTTGCGGTGCTCGGCGATGAACGCCTCCCACTTCGCGAACTCCTTGGGATCGCAGCGCTCCTCGACGAAGGCGCGGTTCACCAGCCCCTCGGTGACGATGGTGTGGGCGATGGCGTTGACCACGGCGACGTTGGTGCCGGGCTGGAGCTGGAGGTGGTACTCGGCCTGGACGTGCGGGCTGCGCACCAGATCGATGCGGCGCGGGTCGATGACGATCAGCTTGGCTCCGGCGCGCAGGCGCTTCTTCATGCGCGACCCGAACACCGGGTGGCCGTCGGTCGGGTTGGCGCCGATGACCAGGATGACGTCGGACTTGTCGACGCTCTTGAAGTCCTGGGTGCCGGCCGAAGTGCCGAAGGTCTGCGACAGGCCGTAGCCGGTCGGCGAATGGCAGACGCGGGCGCAGGTGTCGATGTTGTTGGTGCCGAAGGCGGCCCGGATCATCTTCTGGACGACATAGACCTCCTCGTTGGTGCAGCGCGACGAGGTGATGCCGCCGATGGAGCCACGGCCATACCTGGCCTGCACCGCCTTCAGACGCTCGGCGGCGTAGGCGATCGCCTCCTCCCACGACACCTCGCGCCACGGGTCGGTGATCTTCTCGCGCACCATGGGCTTCATGATGCGGTCCTTGTGGGTGGCGTAGCCCCAGGCGAAGCGGCCCTTGACGCAGGAGTGGCCCTCGTTGGCGCCGCCGTTCTTCCACGGCGTCATGCGGACCACCGTGGTGCCCTGAAGCTCGGCCTTGAAGGAGCAGCCGACGCCGCAATAGGCGCAGGTGGTGATGACGCTGTGTTCGGGTTGGCCGTGCTCGATGATCGACTTCTCGGTCAGGGTCGCGGTCGGGCAGGCCTGGACGCAGGCGCCGCAGGACACGCACTCGCTGTCCATGAAGCTTTCCTTGGCACCCGCCGACACCGTGGAGGCGAAGCCGCGGCTGTCGATGGTCAGCGCGAAGGTGCCCTGGGTCTCCTGGCAGGCACGGACGCAGCGCGAGCAGACGATGCACTTGGAGGCATCGAAGGTGAAGTAGGGGTTGCTCTCGTCCTTCGCGGCGGCGCGATGGTTTTCGCCGTCGAAACCGTACCGGACGTTGCGCAAGCCCACTGCGCCGGCCATGTCCTGCAACTCGCAATCACCGTTGGCGGCGCAGGTCAGGCAGTCGAGCGGATGGTCGGAGATGTACAGCTCCATCACGCCGCGGCGCAGCTTAGCCAGCTTGTCGGTCTGGGTGTGGACCTTCATGCCGGGGGCGACGGGGGTGGTGCAGGAGGCCGGGGTGCCGCGGCGCCCCTCGATCTCCACCGCGCAGAGGCGGCAGGAGCCGAAGGGCTCCAGGCTGTCGGTGGCGCACAGCTTCGGCACGGTGATGCCGGCGTCCATCGCGGCTCGCATCACGGAGGTGCCTTCGGGAACGGTGATGGCGCGGCCGTCGATCTCCAGCGTCACCAGGGTCTCGGAGACGCGGGCGGGTGTGCCGTAGTCGGTCTCGTGGATGAGGGTCATCTCGGGTGCTCCTGGGTCGCTCGTTATTCGGCGGCGATGTGGGTGACGCGGACGGCCGGGGCTTTTTTGCGGAAGTCTTCCGGGAAGTGCTTCACCGCGCTGCGCACCGGATAGGGCGTCATGCCACCCATGGCGCAGAGCGAGCCGTCCACCATCACGTCGCAAAGGTCGGCGAGCAGTTCGAGGTTCGCATCGACGTTCTTGCCGGCGATGATCTTGTCCAGCGTCTCCATCCCGCGGGTCGAGCCGATGCGGCAGGGGGTGCATTTGCCGCAGGATTCCGCCACGCAGAATTCCATGGCGAAGCGCGCCTGCTGGGCCATGTCGACGCTGTCGTCGAAGACGACGATGCCGCCGTGGCCGACCATCGCGTCCTGCGCCGCGAAGGCCTCGTAATCCTTGGGCAGGTCGAACTGCGAGGGCGGGAGGTAGGCGCCGAGCGGACCGCCGACCTGCACCGCGCGGATCGGCCGGCCGGTGATGGTGCCGCCGCCATACTCGTACAGCAGCTCGTGCAGGGTGATGCCGAAGGCCTTCTCGACGATGCCGCCATTCTTGATGTTGCCGGCGAGCTGGAAGGGCAGCGTGCCGCGCGACCGGCCGACGCCAAAATCGCGGTAATACTCGCCGCCCTTGTCGAGGATGATCGGCACCGAGCAGAGCGACAGCACGTTGTTGACCACCGTCGGCTTGCCGAACAGGCCTTCCAGCGCCGGCAGCGGCGGCTTGGCGCGGACCATGCCGCGCTTGCCCTCCAGGCTTTCCAGCATCGCGGTTTCCTCGCCGCAGATGTAGGCGCCGGCGCCGACGCGGACGTCGAGGTGGAAGCTGCGGTCGGTGCCGTGGATGTTGTCGCCGAGCCAGCCCTCGTCATAGGCCAGCTTGATGGCATGGCGCAGGGTCGCGGTGGCGTGCGGGTATTCCGACCGCATGTAGACGTAGCCTGAGGTTGCCCCCACCGCGATGGCGGCGATGGTCATGCCCTCGATCAGACAGAAGGGATCGCCTTCGATGATCATGCGGTCGGCGAAGGTGCCGCTGTCGCCCTCATCGGCATTGCAGCAGACGAACTTCTCGTCCGCCTTGGCCTGCATCACCGTGTTCCACTTGATGCCGGTGGGGAAGCCGGCGCCGCCACGGCCGCGCAGGCCGCTGTCGGTCACCACCTGGACGATCTCCGCCTGGGACATCGCCAGCGCGTTCTCAAGGCCCCGGAAACCGCCATGGGCGCGGTAGTCCTCGACCGACAGCGGATCAATGATGCCGCAGCGGGCGAAGGTCAGCCGCTCCTGGTTCTTGAAATAGGGGATTTCCTCGGTCAGGCCGTGGCCCAGCGCGTGCTCACCCCCGGTCAGGAAGCCGGCGTCGAACAGGCCGGGCACGTCGGTCGGGGTGACCGGGCCGTAGGCCACGCGGCCTTCCGGAGTTTCGACTTCGACCAGCGGTTCCAGGTAGAGCATGCCGCGCGAGCCGTTGCGGACGATGCGCAACGGCAGGTCGCGCTTGGTGGCCTCGGTCCGGATAGCGGCGGCCACGGCGTCGGCGCCGACCGAGAGGGCGGCGGAGTCGCGCGGGACGAAGACGGTGATCAGATGGCCGCTCATTGCGCGTGACCCTTGTGGCTGAGGGCGCGGGGAATCTGCTGGTGAGCCTGCGGGTTGGTCCGCGTCTCGGCCGCCAGTTCGTCGAAGCGGTCGGGCGAGACCCGGCCGTGCAGGTTCTCGTCGATCATGACGGCGGGCGAGAGGGCGCAGTTGCCGAGGCAGAAGACCGGTTCCAGGGTGAAGGCGCCGTCGGCGGTGGTGCCGTGGAAATCGACCTGCAGGCTCTTCTTGATGTGGTCGACCAGCGCGTTGGCGCCCATCGACTGGCAGGCCTCGGCCCGGCAGACCTTGATGATGTGGCGGCCGGGCTTTTCGCGGCGGAATTCGTGGTAGAAGGAGACGACGCCATGCACGTCGGCGCGCGAGAGGTTCAGCTCCGTCGCCAGAAGGGGGATGGCCTGTTCGTCGATATAGCCGAACTCTTCCTGCAGCGCGTGAAGGATCGGCAGCAGGGCGCCGCGCAGATGCCGATTGCTTTCGACAATCGTCATGGCGCGCTCAGCGCTCCACGGATGGCTTGCGTTCACGGGTGTCCCTCCTTGCGATCGTCCGCGCCGCACTTGAGGTCGGCGTCGTTCTGGCTTGGCTCTGTTGGCTTTTTCCAGGCGTCTCTCAGCGCCCGGCACCGTCAGAGTGTCGGAGGATACGGTATGCCAGCAAATTGTATTTTCCGATGGGCTGATAGCTTTTGGCTATCAGGAACGGCCCGTCAGCGGATCGCCACCCGCCAGGGGATCATCGCCTCGGCGACGCTGATCGCGATCCGGTGGG
The DNA here is from genome assembly GCF_003115935.1 of Azospirillum sp. TSH20. NCBI lineage: Bacteria > Pseudomonadati > Pseudomonadota > Alphaproteobacteria > Rhodospirillales > Azospirillaceae > Azospirillum > Azospirillum sp. TSH20. The sequence continues at coordinate 72,123 of NZ_LGQU01000045.1, read as the reverse complement.
CGATGTCGGCGTCGGATGCCGCCACCGCCAGAGCCCTGGCCAGCGGCGGCGGCGGGTCGCGGTCGGCATAGGCGAGGCCGACGACGTGGCTCAGTTCCGGATCGACCAGCGGCAGGGCGATGATGTCGGCATTCGGCGGGACGACGGTCAGCAGCTGGCCGGGGACGATGCTGGCGCAGGTGCCGGTGCGCACGATGATGTAGAGGCTGACGATGGAGTTGGTCTCCATCGCCGCCTGCACCGTCCGCCCGGTCATGCGAAAGGCGGTGTCGGCGATGCGGCGGTTCTGCATGTCGGGCGTCAGCAGGCAGAGCCGCAGGTCGGCGGCCTTTTCCCAGGCGACCGCCCCCTGCGCGACCAGCTCCTCCGGCAACTCGTCGCGCCGCGCCAGCAGGTAATAGCGCTCGGTGTAGAGCGGCAGGGTGCGGACGTTGTTCAGCGGTTCGTTGTCGAGATAGGTGATGGCGGCGTCGAGTTCGAATTCGTCGAGACCGCGCTGGATCTCGCGCGAACTAAGCGAGACGATGCTGGAGCGGATGTGCGGGAAGCGCGTGGCGAAGGGCGTCAGCACATGCGGCACCGCCGGCAGAGCCGTGGGAATGGCGCCGAGCCGCAGATGGCCGGTGACGCCCTGGGCCAGGGCCAGCAGCTCGTGGCGCAGGTTGTCGCGCTCGCCGACGATGCGGCGGGCATATTCCAGCACCTTCATCCCCTCGGGCGTGAAGCCTTCGAACTTCTGGCCGCGCTCGACGATGGGGACCTGAAGCTCCTCCTCCAGCTGGCGGATGGCGTTGGAGAGGGTGGGCTGCGAGACGTGGCAGCTTTCCGCCGCACGGCCGAAATGCTTTTCGCGCGACAGAGCCAGCAGATAGACGAACTTGCGGAACATGCTCAGGCCGCCGGGTCGAAGGGCGGCACCGGCAGGCCCGGAACCTCCACCGCCATGGCGAACAGGCCGCCGGACTGCTGGAAGCGCTCCAGCTCGTCGGCCGGGCGGCCGGCGCTGGCGGTGGTGACGTAGAGCGTGCGCAGGTCGGGACCGCCGAAGGCGACCATGGTCGGGCAGCGCGCCGGCAGCGGGTGTTCCGACAGCAGGCGGCCATCGGGGGAGAAGCGCGCGACCCGCCCGCCCTCATAGAGCGCCGTCCAATAGCAGCCCTCCGCATCCACCGCCGCGCCGTCCGGCCGGCCGCGGTCGCCCTCCTTCGGCTCCAGCCGGATGAAGACCTCGCCGTCGGAGATCGCGCCGGTGGCCGGGTCGTAGCGGTAGCGGCGGACGGTGAAGGTCGGCGTGTCGGCGTGGTAGAGCGTCCGCCCGTCCGGGCTGAAGGCGAGGCCGTTGGAGGTCAGCAGCCCGCCGGCCAGCACCGCCAGCCCGCGCCGGTCATAGCGGTAGAGATGCGCCTTGCCGCCGGCCTTCGGCTCGTCCAGCGTGCCGGCGAGATAGCGGCCGGCGGGATCGGTCTTGCCGTCGTTGAAGCGGCTGGCGCCCTGGTCCTCCGGATTGGCGGCGAGACGGGTCACCGGCCGCCCCTCCCCGTCCAGCTGCCACAGGCCGGAGCGCAGGCCGGCGATGAAGCCGCCGCCCTTGCGCGGGGCGACGCAGCCGATCTCCTCCGGCAATTGGGTAACGCGGTTGGCGCCGGTGGCGGGATCGAAGCGGTTCAGCGCCCGGCCCTTGATGTCGACCCAATAGAGCGCCTGTTCGTCCACCGACCAGACCGGCCCCTCCCCCAGCTTGGCACGGGCGTCGAGCACGCAGGTGAAGGCGGTCATCGCGTGATCCTCACTGTTCCAACGGACCCGCAGGGTCGGACAGATCGGCCGCCCGATCAAGCCCGCCGGTGGGGGCGCCGGTGGGCGGCGGGATGGAACAGCGTGGAACAGGATCCGGCGGATGTTCCATCGGCCGGCGGGGCCGCTACCGGCGCGGGGAGAAGGGACCGGCGGCGCGGCGGCTGACCGGGCCGGGGGTGAGGTTGGGGTAAGGCTCATGCTGGTTGACGGTCCAGGGGAAGACGCCCTGGGGCCCCTCACCCTCCGGCCGGGCCAGGATGGCGGCGACGGCGCGCGGGTCGGGCGGCATGCGCTCGCGCAACGCGCCGGGGAGGTCGTCGTCCAGTTCGGGGACGGTGACGGCGGGGGGATCCTCAGGTTTGGGAGCGGGTTTGGCGGCGGGCTGAGGATCGGGCCGGGGGTCGGCTTGCGGGGCTTGCCGCTTGGGTGCGGCCATGTCGAGGCCGGCGAAGAGGCCGAGCCGTTCGGCCAGCCAGCGCACCGTCGCCGGATCGCCGGAGGAGACCAGCCGCTCGATCTGCTCGGCGACCAGGATGCGCAGCGAGGACAGGCGCAGCTCGGCCTCGCGGTTCAACGCCTGCCGTTCCCACCACACCCTGTGACGGAAATCCTTGGAGCCGTAATAGGCGCGCCACAGCGTGGTGCGGCTGCAGCCCATGGCGCGGGAGACATGGAGGAAGCTGCTGCCGCGCGCCAGCATGCCGGCGGCCATGATCCATTGCTCCTCGTGGAACTGCGACCCAGGGACCAGCGAGCCTTCGGCGGGCACCGGCGGCTCCTCGGCCCAGCAGGGGAAACGGTCACCAAGAGCGTTGGGGGCGAGGGTGCGGCTGTCGAGGGGCATGGGGTGGCTCCGCGAATGAGTGGGCATTGCGGAGAGGGTATGGGATTTTTGTCCTGTAGTGGGGAGATTTTGGGAAAAGGGGGGTGGGCGGAGATGAGAATGACAGCTTGTGGTTCAAAACAGACATCATGAAGAGTCAAATGCCAAGATCAAGCTTGGATTCCCTTTTTCATTGATACATGATAATAAGAATCATCCATCGGTAGGCGAATTATAGACAATATGCCTCCGCCGTTGCGCAGGCACGATCGGGACGAAAATTATGAAAATATATTCTGTAGAGGTTGAAAACTTCCGAGGCATTCGTTCCGCGAAGCTAGTCTTGCCTAGCCATGCGGTTATCATTGGGGATAACAACACTGGAAAATCTTCACTGCTAGAAGCGATTGACCTTGTCCTCGGCCCGGATCGATTGAATCGACGTCCGCCAATCGACGAACACGATTTTTATCAAGGTAAATATCTCGCAGTTCCCGCCGAAGGCGCAACGCCCACCGAAGCGCCCAAGATCATTATCAAACTGACAATCATTGACTTGTCAATCGAGCAAAAAGCCCGATTTGGCGACTATGTAGAGTGGCTGAAAACAGGAACGGGCGATTTTTATGATGACCCAAATCCGAATGGAGTAGATGCGGCCGATATCGCTGCGGCGCTGCGCGTAACATTTATAGGCGCTTATGATTCCGAAGAAGATGATTTTGAGGGCGCAACCTACTTTAGCCGCAGCATCGTAGAATCAGACACACCAACCATATTCTCAAAGAAGGACAAGCAGCACTGCGGCTTCCTTTTTTTACGATCACTGCGCACAGGATCCCGAGCGCTAAGCCTCGAGCATGGCAGTCTACTTGACTTGATACTTCGTCTAAAAGAAATCCGCCCGCAGATGTGGGAGGATACGATTTCTACGCTTTCTGGTTTGGACGTGGCGAGCGATCCGAAGTTAGGCATTTCGGGTGTGCTCGACAGCATCAACAAGTCGCTAAAAAAGTATGTGCCTCGAGAATGGGGAATGAAGCCACATCTCAAGGTATCAAGCTTAACACGAGAACATCTTCGCAAGGTAGTAACTGCGTTCATTGTTACAGGCAACGGCGATCATGCCGCTCCGTTCTTTCGACAAGGGACAGGCACGATTAACATGCTGGTATTAGCAATGCTTTCCCAAATTGCCGAAGACAAGCAGAACGTAATATTTGCCATGGAGGAAGTGGAGACGGCAATTCCGCCGTATGCGCAAAAGCGCATTGTTCATGAACTCCGCAAACTTTCAGCTCAGTCGATTTTTACCTCGCACTCGCCTTACGTGCTGGAGGAATTCAGTCTCGATGAAACAGTCATCCTTTCGCGGTCAGACGACGGCGTACTAAGACAAGGAAAGGTCACACTTCCGGAAAGTGTGAAGCATAAACGCTATCGGCAAGAATTCCGGACGCGATTTTGCGAGGGGCTTCTGTCACGACGCGTACTGATCGCCGAAGGTGCGACAGAAGCAACTTCTTTCCCGATTGCCGCTCGAAGATTAGCAGAGCTGAATCCTGCTACCTATGCATCACTTGAAGCGCTAGGTATCTGTGTGATTAATGCAGGAACAGAAAGCCAGATTGCGGACCTCGCCAGTCTCTACAGGAGTCTTGGCAAGAGAATTTTTGCACTCTGCGATAAGCAAACAGATGCAGCAAAAGCTGCTATTGAAAATCAAGTTGAACAACTTTTTATGCACGGGGAAAAAGGCATTGAAAATCTTGTTCTCAAGAATACAACCCAAGAGGCCTTAGAACGTTTTGCTGATAGTCTCGAGTGGCCACCGCATCTTATAGAAAAATATCCGGTTCCGAAATCACAGGCAATTGCCGCGCTGACCGATTATTTTGGGTGGTCGAAGGGAAACTGGGGCATTGCTGACTTCATAGCTCAATGTAGTGAAGACGAAATACCAGAGTGACTGCGCGAATCCTGCGCGACACTGAAGGTTCTGTGTGATCCGCCACCTCCTCCGCCTCCGGTTGCAGAACCAACATTGGAGTTGACTGAGGCGGTCTCATAGCTGGAGGTGAGAATGGTGGATCTAACTGACGCACAAATAGATGTCATTCGCACCAATGGCCACCAACTCGTAACGGGTGGCCCTGGTTCGGGCAAGACAACTGTCTCTATCCTGAAAGCTGCGAAGATTGCACAAGAAAATCTAGGTCCAGAACAACGGATTCTCTTTTTGAGTTTTGCGCGTGCGACGGTTTCACGCGTGCTAGAGGCAATCGACGAGGAACGCCAGATCACACCACAAGAAAAGAAGCGTATTGAAGTCGACACCTATCACTCATTCTTCTGGAGAATTTTAAAGACGCATGGCTACCTCATTGGCTTCCCTCGACGAATATCAATTCTAACCCCGCCGAATGAAGCGATTGCATTGTCGGGCATTCGTAGTGAGTATAAGTCAGAGAAAAAACTCTCCGAAGAGGAAAGGGCCGAAAAGCGAGGGCGCGAAGAAGCCGAGCGTATTCGGCTAGCGACGCAGGAGGGAAAGGTTTGCTTTGATCTTTTTGCCGGCTGTGTGGGTGCTCTTCTGCACGGATCTCGGAATGTGCGAAACTTGGTCTCGATAATGTATCCCTTTATCATTCTCGATGAATTCCAAGACACGAGCGCCCATCAGTGGTCAGTTGTGCAGGCTTTAGGGATGGGGAGCACACTAATAGCGCTCGCCGATCCAGACCAACGCATCTTCGATTTTATCGGAGCTGATCCTAAGCGCCTAGATCATTTCAAGGCAGCCTTCAATCCAACGGTTCACGATCTCGCCAGCGATAATCATCGTAGCAAAGGCACAGAAATAGCGTTGTTCGGCAATGATATTCTTGCCGGGAAGTTTCGCCAGAATATTTATCAAGGAGTCGAATTCAAGATCTTTGAATCAAACCCGAACCAAGCATTCGCGACTTTGGTAACGCAGGTGCTGCAGGCTCGAAAGCGCCTAATTGATAGCGGTAATAAAGATTGGTCTATCGCTATCCTTGTTCCAACAAAACGGATGACACGTATTGTATCTGACGTTCTTCGAGAGCCATATGGCTCTTTACCGGCGATCAACCATACGGCTGCTGTCGATATGGAAGGGCCAATACTTGCCGCAGAGATTATCGCATTCCTGCTAGAACAAGGCACCGACACCAATTTCTTTAATGAATTTATTCATCTTCTTTGCAGCTATTTCCACGGGCGAGGTGGCGCTGTTCCGACTAAGGGAGATATGAATGAGGCAACTCGATTCCAAGCTGCACTGGCGAAGTGGAACGAATGCAGAACTCTAGAAAGGCCGACGCCCGCTAATAGTGTGCTGAAAACAACCTTTGCAGTTTACACAGCGGCAACATCATTAACGTTAACGGGCGATCCCGACAATGACTGGATGGCGGTACGGAGGGTTCTTGAAACCGGTACCTGTTCCCGTCTGAAAGACGTTGCAAATGACGTGCGGAACGTCCGTTTGCTCCAACGGGGAACCGTGCTTCGACAGAGCTTGGCCCAGAATTGGCGTGACTATGGCAAATATCATGATGCACTAGCGATAACTCGGCAGTCTTTTTTGCAGGAACATTTTGCTGCGGCGCACAAACCGGAATCTGGTGTTGTCGTAATGAACATGCACAAGGCCAAAGGAAAGCAGTTTGATGAGGTCATTATTTTTGAAGGCTGGCCTAAGCGTGCTAGAGGAGAAATTGTTGCCAATCCCGATCGGATCGTAACTGCCAATTCTCAAGTCGGTTCAATGAGTCACGCGCGCCAAAACTTTCGAGTAAGCATTACACGCGCAAAATCTCGCACCACGATACTTACCCCACGGGATGATATCTGCGTACTACTAACAGCAAGCGTCTGCTAAGAGTGCCAGTACACCCAATTTCCCAATGAGTTTTCTTCCCCAAACAAAATCCGCTCCCGGCTCAAAGCAAACCTCACCGACAGTTCACCATTTGGCAAATTCCCTGTCACCCGCAGAGGTTTATTCCCCAGCCGCTACCCCATCGCCTCCACCGCCCTCCGCGACGCGACGCAGCGGGTGACTTCGGTCAGCAGTTGCACGCGGTCGATGGGCTTCGGCACATGGCAGTCCATGCCAGCCTCGTAGCATTGGGCGATGTCGTCCGGGAAGGTGTTGGCGGTCAGCGCCACGATGGCGACGCGGGACTCCGGGCCGGGCATGGCGCGGATGGCCCGCGTCGCCTCCAGGCCGTTCATCACCGGCATGTTGATGTCCATCAGGATGGCGTCGAACCGCTCGCGGCCAACCGCCTCCACCGCCTGGGCGCCGTCCGCCACCGCCGCGACGCTGTGGCCGGCCTGTTTCAGCAGGGTGACGGCCAGAAGGCGGTTCATCTCCACATCCTCCACCACCAGGATGCGCAGGGACTCCGTCGCCGGGGCCGCCGGGGCCGCCGGGGCCGCCGGGGCCGCGGGTGACGGCGTGGGCGGGGGCGGCTCGGCTGCCGACTGGGGGGCCGAGCGGGTGGCCGATCCGGCGGGCGGCTCCGCCGGCAACTCCGGGGCCGGCGCCGGGGACGGGATGGAGGACGGGAGGGCGGCGGGCGGGGGCGGCGGGCGCAGGCGGTCCAGGCGCTCGCGCAGCTCCGCCGGGTCATAGGGCTTGGCGATCAGGTCGTAGCCGCCCATCGCCACGTCGTCGGCCACCACCGCATGGGCGGCGAAGCCGGAGGCCAGCAGGACCGGCAGGTCGGGGCGCAGGCGCCGCGCCTCGCGCGCCAGCTCGGCGCCGTTCATGCCCGGCGGCATCACGATGTCGCTGAACAGCAGGTCCAGCGGCTCCGGCCCGCGCAGCACCAGCAGGGCCTCGCCGGCCCCCGACGCGGCGGTCACCCGGTGGCCCCAGCTGCGCAGCAGGGCGCAGCCGTGCTCCCGGATGTTGTGGTCGTCCTCCACCATCAGGATCGACAGGCTGGGCCGGGGGGCGGGACGCTGGGCGGCGGGCAGAGGGGCGCCGGCAGGCGGGGGGGCGCCCTCGGGGGCCGCGCGGGCGGGCGGGAAATGGATGGTGACGGTGGTGCCCTGCCCCACCCGGCTGGCCAGGGTCAGCGTGCCGCCATGCAGCTCCACCAGACGGCGGGTCAGCGGCAGGCCGAGACCGGCGCCCTCGGTCTGGCGGTTCTCCGGGCTGGCGACGCGGGCGTAGGCCAGCAGGACGCGGCCCAGATCCTGTTCGGGGATGCCGACGCCGTTGTCGCGCACCTCCAGCAGCAGGCCGCCGTCCGGGGCCGGGGCGGCGGTCAGCGACACCGTGCCGCCGGAGGGGGTGTATTTCACCGCGTTCGACAGCAGGTTCAGCAGGATCTGGCGGATGCGGCGCTCGTCGCCGCGCATGTGGCGGGCGGCGGGCTCCACACTTGCCGAGAGGGCGATGCCGGCGCGGGCGGCGCGCGGGGTCAGCAGGCGGATGGCGAAGGTGGCGGCGGCGTCGAGGTCGACCGGATCGTCGTCAAGGGTCAGCTGGCCGGATTCGGCGCGGACATGGTCGAGGATCTCGTTGATCAGCTCCAGCAGATGCTGGCCGCTGTCGCGGATGTTGACGGCGAAGTCGCGGTAATGGGCGGTGCCGACCGGCCCCTCCGACTCCCGCGCGATCAGGTCGGCGAAGCCGATGACGGCGTTCATCGGCGTGCGCAGCTCGTGGCTCAGGCTCGCCAGGAACTCGGTCTTGCTGCGGCTGGCCGATTCGGCGGCGTGGCGGGCGTCCTGAAGTTCGGCCTCCATGATCTTGCGGGCGGTGACGTCGCGCTCGACGCTGACGTAATCCTGCGGGGCGCCCCAGTCGTCGGTGACCAGCCGCACCGCCGCCTCGATCCACACCCAGCGGCCATCGGCATGGCGCAGGCGATAAGTGGTCTTCAGGGTCGGGCGGTCGGGGGTCAGGCGGGCGAGGCCGGCGGCGAGGGCGTCGCGGTCGTCGGGGTGAACGCGCTCCACCAGCGGGCGGCCGATCAGCTCGGCCGGCGGGCTGCCCAGGCTGTCGCGCGTCGCCTCCGAACAGAAACGGCGCACGCCGTCCAGGCCGATGCGGCCGATGATGTCGGTGACGCTGCGGGCCAGCAGGCGATAGCGCGCCTCGCTGGCGCGGATCGCGCGTTCGGCCTCGTGGCGGCGGGTGATGTCGCGGGCGCCGACCGACAGCATGACGATGGCGCCGCTCTCGTCGCGGATCGGCACCTGCGACACCTCCCACCAGCGGGTGACGCCGTTGTGGGTGTGCTGCTCCTCGAAGCGGGTGGGGGCGCCGGCGTCGATGCAGGATTGCAGGTCGGCCATCACCTTGGCGGCGAGGTCCGGCGGCAGCAGGCGGTCGAGCGGCTGGCCCTCCGCCTGCTGGGCGCGGTCGCCCATCATGGCAAGGGCGGCGGCGTTGGCGCAGTGCAGGGTGAAGCTGCCGTCGGGGTTGACGCGGACGATGGCGAGGCTGTCGGCGGAGCTGTCGAAGACGGCGCGGAACAGGGCGGCGCTCTCGGTCAGCGCGTCCTCGTCGGTGATGCGGCGGTGCTCCCGCGCCAGCATGGTGCCGAGCAGGCCGATACCCAGCGTGGTGAAGGCGACCAGCGGCAGCGCCGCCTCCTCCATCACCCGCATGGCGAGGTCGAGGTCGGGCAGCAGCAGGAAGGCCAGCAGGGTCAGCGGCGTCATCGCCAGACCGAACAGCGACAGGAGGCCGAAGCCGAGGGCGCCCTTCCCCCTTCCCTGGCCGCTTCCGCCCTGCCCGGCGGCGCGGCGCTCCATCGGACGGGCCAGCAGCGGCGCGGCCAGCGCGGTCAGCAGGATGCCGCCGAGGCCGGACAGCGCGCCGACGCCGCCCAGCCACAGCCGCACCGCGCCGGCGATGGCGGCCGACAGCAGGGCCGCCGGCAGGCCGCCGAACAGCCCGGCCAGCCCGACCATCGCGTTGCGCAGGTCGATCAGCACCCCACCCGCCACCGGATAGGCGTCCAGCATCGAAATGGCGGCGGCCGCGCCGAACAGCAGGCCGGAGAGGAGCGCGAAGGCACGGCGTCGGCGGGCGCCGAACCGGCGCAGCACATGGCGGTAGGCCAGCAGAACCAGCGCCAGCAGGCCGACGCCGTGCGTCAGGGCGATGACGATGCCCGTTCCCATGCTTCCGCCCTCCCCCGCGCCCGCAAAGCTTGACGCGAACTTTTACACAGGCAATCAAACAAGAAGAAGAAACGATTCGAAACAGTCATACCGCCTTTTTTCCTACTACTACCGATGATGGTGGCTTGACCGGCGGCGTTACGTGGATGTCGTGTTTGCCCGGCGGTTCGGCTAGGATGGCCCGGCGAGTTGTTCGTGGTCGTCTTGTTCTCGGTGGCTTCGGCATGTTCTTGAAGATCTTCTCACGGAGCCTGGTCGCCCGAACGACGGCATCGGCGGTGTTGCTGGTGTCGGTGCTGGTCGCCGTGCCGATGATCGTGCTGATCCAGGCCGATGTGCGGAACACCCGCGCCGAGCTGGCCATCCGGGCGGAGATGGCGACCCGCATCGTGCTGGAAGATGTGACCAACGCCCTGTGGGACCTCGACCCCGAAGAGGCGGCGACGGCGCTGAACCCGCTGCGCTCGATCGACAGCTTCGCCGAGGCGGTGATCCTGGGCACCCATGGCGAACGCTTCGCCGTCTACCGCAAGCCGGGCACCACCATCGGTGCGGAGGACGCCGCCACCGTGGCGGCGGTGCCGCTGACCCACCAGGACCGCGGCGGCGGCACCCGCAGCATCGGCACCCTGCTGGTCAGGCTGGACACCGGGCCGACCGACGACGCCATCCGCCACCATGTGCTGGTGCTGGGCGGGATCGGCGCCGTGACGCTTCTGCTGGTGGTGCTGGGCGTGATCTGGGCGACGCGCGGCATGACGCTGCCTATCGCCGGCATGACCCGCGCCATGGACGATCTGGCGGCCGGCGACGTGACGGTGACCGTGCCGGTGCGCCACCGCGACGACGAGATCGGCCGCATGGCCAGGGCGCTCGGCACCTTTCGCCAGAACGCCATCGATCTGCGCGCCGCCAAGGAGCGGGCGGAGCAGGCGGTCGCGTCGAAGGCCAAGTTCATGGCCGCCGCCAGCCACGACCTGCGCCAGCCGGCCCAGTCGCTGCTGATGCTGACCGCCATGCTGCGCGCCACCGCCCCCGATCCGAAGGTGGAGGATTCCGCGCGCAAGATCGAACAGGTGGTGATGACGCTGAAGCAGCTGCTCGACGAGCTGCTGGAGGTGTCGCGGCTGGATGCCGGCGGCGTCACCGCCAACAAGGCGGTGCACGAGGTCGCCGACCTGTTCGAGGCGCTGGATTCGCAATATGGCCCGGTCGCCCGCGGCAAGGGACTGGCCTTCGCCGTGCCGCAACACCGCGCGGCGGTGCTGACCGACCGGGTGCTGCTGCTGCGGCTGCTGGGCAACCTGATCGACAACGCGATCCGCTACACGAATTCCGGACAGGTGCAGGTCGCCTGCCTGGAATCCGGCGGCTGCCTGATCGTCGAGGTGCGCGACACCGGCATCGGCATTCCCGCGGACCGGCTGGACGCCATCTGGGAGGAGTTCCACCAGATCGGCAACCCGGAGCGCAACCGCGACAACGGCATCGGGCTCGGCCTGTCGATCGTCCAGCGGCTGGCCACGGTGCTGGACCACCCGGTCAAGGTGCGTTCCACGCCGGGGAAGGGCTCGGTCTTCTCGGTCACCGTGCCGCTGGCGCCGGTGGAGCGGGCCCTTGCGGATGGGACGGCGGACGAGCCGGTGTCCCCTGCCCTGTCCCTCGCTCCGGCTCCCGCCCCTGCCCCGGCTGCCGCCAATGGCGCGGTGGTGGCGACGCTGGCCGACGCGCCGGCGAAGGACGGCGAGATCGCGATCCTGGTGATCGACGACGACCAGTTCGTGCTGTCCGCCATTTCGATGTTCCTCACCACGGCGGGCCACCGCGTCGTCGGCGCCTCCACGGTCGCCCAGGGACTGCGCTCGGTGGAGGACGGCACCGTCCGGCCCGACGCGGTGATCGCCGATTACCACCTGTCGGCCACCGAGAATGGCCTGGACTTCATCGAGACGGTGTGGCGGCGGCTGGGGCTGCGCATTCCGGCGGTGCTGATCTCCGGACGGCTGGACGGCGCGGTGGCGGCGCGCGCGGCGGAGATGGGCGTCACCGTGGCCGCCAAACCGATCATGCCGGACCGGCTGTCGACCCTGGTGGAGCAGATGACCGCCGGGCGGCCGGCGGCGGCGCTTCCGCTCGGCACCGCCACTCCGCATAAGACCCTGAGCGAATGACGGCATCGGCCGGGAGCCGGATGTTTAGTACCAAAATTATCTCACATATCCCGCTGTGCTGTGGCACAACAATCGGGCTGCGCCCGAGGACAGTCCTGCAACCCTGTCCAAGGGCGGAAAAAGAAGCAACCTCGGAGGATCCCATGCGCGGCGCCACCACGACCGACATCACCCGTGCCCGTGACATCATCGCCGGCTTCGACTTCGGCTATGTGGTCGAACGCGCCGTCGCCTCAGGCATGACCCGCAGCACGTCCGGGATCGCATTGGCCCAGCTGAAGGACTTCCTGCTGGCCTGCGCCGAGCATCCGGACCGCGACATCGTCCCGCAGTCCGCCGCCTGCGACGATCTGTGGCACGAGTTCATCGTCGCCGACACCCGCGCCTATTTCCGCTTCTGCGAGGCGGTCTATGGCGAATACCTGCATCACAACGGCGTCGCCGTTCCGGCCGAGCGGATGGCCGCCGCCCGCACCGACAGCGCCCGCCTGTTCGCCGGTGCTGACTGCCTGCGGGAAGCCGCGAAGGCTGACTGCCTGCGCGAGGCGGCGACGGTCGACTGCCTGCGTGAGGCGAAGGCTGCGGATTGTCTGCGCGAAGCTGCGCAAGCCGACTGCCTGCGTGAAGCCAAGCCGGCCGATTGCCTGCGTGAGGCGAAGACCGCAGACTGCCTCCGTGAGGCTGCGAAGGCTGATTGCCTGCGGGAAGCGAAGACTGCGGACTGTCTCCGCGAAGCTGCGAAGGCCGATTGTCTCCGTGAGGCCAAGCCGGCCGACTGTCTGCGCGAAGCACGGTCGCAGGGCGCCGCCTGACGCGGCACCGGCTTCAACGAAAAGCCCCTGTCCGGCAGCGGACAGGGGCTTTTTTCATGCGGTCACCCTGCCCTGCCCCGCGCCGGCTCAGCCGAAGTTCAGGCCGCCGAACGGGGTGATGAAATTCTCGCTCAGCACATTGCCGCGCAGCGCGACATAGTCCGGCACCACCAGCGGAATCACCGGCAGTTCGTTCATCACCAGACATTCGGCGTCCTTGTAGACCTCGGCACGGCGGCTGGGATCGGGGATGGCCATCGCCTGTTCGATCAGAGCATCGAACTTCGGATTCGACCAGCCGACCGGATTGAAGCGGCTGCGGCTGCTGAACAGCTCGTCCAGGAAGTTCATCGGGTCGGGGTAGGTGGCGGTCCAGCCGAACAGGAAGGAATCATAGTCGCGTCGGCGGGACCGCGAGATGAACTCCTGGCGCGGAGAGATCACCAGCTTCGCCGGAATGCCGGCGTTGTTCCATTGCGAGACGTAATAGACGAACTCCCGCCGGTATTCCGGAATGACCGCGACCTGGAAGGGATCCATGCCGCGGCCCTCCGGATATCCCGCCTCCTCCAGCAGCTGCTTCGCCAGCATCGGATGGTAGGCCAGCGGCTCCAGCCTTTCGTTCGACAGCAGCGCCGGCGGAACGATGCCGTTGTGGACGGTCGCCACCCCGCGGAAGAAGCGCTCCGCCATCGCGGTGCGGTCGATCAGCAGCGACATCGCCCGGCGCACCCGCAGATCGGCGAAGGCCTTCACCCGGCGGGGATCGAGCGCGACCACACGCGTCTGCATGCGCGGCACGTTCGACAGCCAGCGTTTGAAGCCGGGATCGTCCATCACCCCGCGCAGCGCGTCGGTGTCGACGAAGGTGAAGTCGATCTGGCTGTCGTTGAACAGCGTGATGCCGTCGTTGCCGATGCCGGTGGCGAGGAAGGACACCCGCTCGAACGGCACCGCACCGCCGCGCCAACCGGGATTGGCCTCCACATCCATGCGGATGCCGTCGTTCGACCGCACCAGCCGGTAGGGTCCGGTACCGGCCGACATGGTGCGGAACCAGTCCGGGCCGGCCTTTTCCGCCGCTTCCACATCGACGATGTTCAGCCGGGCGAAGGGGAAGACGGCGCAGGGTTCGTCGCAGACCACCTCCAGCGTCCGGTCGTCGACCACGGTGATGCCCGACAGCCCGGTGGCGGTCTTCGCCCGCAACTCGCGAAAGCCCCGCACCTTGGACAGGGCCAGCACCGCGAAGTTGGCGCCATCACCGGCCAGGGCCGCCTCGAAGCTGCGCTTGACGTCGGCGGCGGTCAGGGGGCGGCCGGTGTGGAAGGTGACGTTGTCGCGGATGGTCAAGCGCCAGCGGCGGGCATCCTCCGACCCCTCCCAGGCGGTGGCGAGGCCGGGGAGGATGCGGCCCTGGGGATCGACCGTGGTCAGGCTCTCATACATCGAGCCGAGGACCTGACGCGCGACCAGATCATTGACGGTCAGCGGGTTGATCGCGCCGGGCAGGGCCTTCAGCCCGATCCGCAGGGCAGGGGCGGCGGCCATCGCCGGACGCGGCAGGGCGCCGGCCAGCCCGGTCGCGCCGAGCAATGCAATGAATTGTCGTCTTTGCACGACCGGCATGGCTGATCCGTAACGTCGATGGTCCCGTCACTGATCCTTACCACGGGGCAGGGCAGGCGGTCACCCTGGCCGACCGCCAGAGGCTTTTGCAATCGAAAGCAACCGTGGGATGCTCTCGATTTCTGGCGCAACCGGAGCGAGCTTTCGCATTCGAAAGCTTTGGCCGGCACCACCACTATGATGCTGCGAGGTATACAGTTCCAGACGCAGGAACAGATCCCCTCTCCCCCCCTGGGGAGAGGGTTAGGGTGAGGGGGATGCAGGGCGAGGATTCTCGGGCTAGCCACACTGTGCATCCCCCTCACCCCGACCCTCTCCCCGGGGGGAGAGGGGGATGTGCTTTTCTCCGAAAGCCTGACTCTCAGCCGTTCAGCAGGGCGTCGATGCGGTCGCGCAGAACCTGCAGCCGTTCGCGGTGTTCGCGTTGCAAGGCTTGGGCGACGGTGTCGATGGCGGCGAGATCCTTGTCCATCCGGTTGATCGCCTTGCCCAGCACCCGCAGCGGCTCCGCCGTGCTGGACGCCGCCGGCCGGGCCGCCCGCACCGCACCGACGGTCAGCCCGCCGGTCCGCGCCGTCTGCCACAGCCGGCGCAGCTCCGCCTCGTCCTCGACGAAGGCCAGCTCGACCAGGGCGGAGCGCGATACCGCATCGGGATTGGCGCGGTAGTCGGCCAGGATGTCATCGGGCAGGCGCAGCACCTTCAGGCGCTTGGACACCTCGGCCTCCGAACAGCCGACGGCCGCCGCCACCTCCGCCTGGGTGTAGCCATGCGCCTCGATCAGCTGCGACAGGCCGCGGGCGAGGTCGATGGCGTCGAGGTCCACGCGCTGGACATTCTCGATCAGCGCGATCTCTTCGGGCCGGCCCTTGGTGATGATGGCGGCGATGGTGCCGCGGCCGAGCAGCCGGTGGGCGCGCAGCCGCCGTTCGCCGGCCACCAGCCGATAGCGGCCCTTCTCCGTCCCCTCCTGAACCAGCACGGGTTGCTGCAACCCGTGGCGGGCGATGGAGTCGGCCAGCGAGCGCAGGGACTCGTCGTCGAACACGGTGCGCGGCTGGCCGGGATTGGTCTCCACGGCGTCCAGATCGACCTCGACCAGCCGGGGCAGCACACCGCTCAACCCGAACATGCGGTCGGTCTCGGCGGCGAAGCCGGCCTCCTTGGCCTGGAGCACGGTGGCGGCGGTCTGCCGGGTCAGCTTCTTAGGCGGCATCGACGGTCTCCTGCAGGCGGCCCATGGCGGTCAGCAGGGCCGAGGCGATGGCGGCATAGCTCTCCACCCCCGGCGCACCGATGTCGGCATCCAGCGTGATGACATTGGCGCCGGCGGCCTGGGCGTAGATGGTGGCGCGCGGCACCGGCGGGAACACGCGGCGGCTGTCGCCCCACAGGCGCTGGATGTCGTCGAGCGACGAGCGGTCCTGGGTCTGGCGCGGATTGACCATGGTCGGCAGGATGCCCAGCACCTCCAGCCGCGGGTTGAGGCGCCGCTGGATCTTGGCGACGGTGTCGAGGAAGGCGCTGACGCCGAGGATGGCGTGCGGCTCCGCCTGGCAGGGCACCAGGACGTAATCGGCGGCGGTCAGCGCGTTGATGGTCACGGCGCCGAGGTTGGGGGCGCAGTCGATGACGATCACGTCATAACGCTCCCGCACGCCGTCCAGCATCTCCGCCAGCGCGGTCTGGGCGTTGGTCAGGTTGCCGGGAAGTTCGGTATCGGCACTGGCCAGCGCGATGCTGGAGGGGACGACGTCCAGCCCCTCGACGCTGGTGGGGCGGATCACCGCGTCGAGCGGCGTCTTGCCCATCAGCGCGTGATAGAGAACCTTCCCCGCCTCGGTCAGCGCCACCACGTCGGTCTGCGGCACGCCGACATGGACGGTGGCGTTGCCCTGCGGATCGGCATCGACCAGCAGAACGCGGTTGCCGGCGCGCGCCAGGATGAAGGCGAGGTTGATCGAGGTCGCGGTCTTGGCGGTGCCGCCCTTCTGCAGGCCGACGGCGACGGTGGTGCCGCGGCGGGGGAGGGCGCTTTCCGGCCGTTCCAGATCCAGCAGCAGAAGCCGGCCCAGCAGGTCGCGGGGCAGGGCCTCCTTACCGGTTTCCCACTTGCTCAACCTCTGCTTGTCGTACTTGCGGCCGGTCAACTCGTTGACGTAAGCCGCCATCTGCGTCTGGGTCAGGCCGCGCCGTTCCCGCAACGCCTTCAACTGTTCCCCTGTCACGCCCCGTCCTCCTGCCCCGGCACCGGTTGGCAGAGACCCTAGCAAGTCGTCGCCACTCCGGCAACGGGTGTCTACCGAACGGGTGGGGCACGGATGTAGCTCCCTCTCCCGGGGCGGGAGAGGGCGATTCACACCGTCTCGTCGTATTCCACCTTGGGAACGTCGATCCAGTTTTCCGGCTGGCCCTGGTCCTTCTTCCAGAACAGGACCGGCAGGTCGGCGTTCAGCACGCGGCCGAGCACGGCGCCACGCGCCTTCATGGTTTCCTTGTATTCCGCCGTCTCGACGATGCGGACGCCATAGCCGGGGATGCGGTCGGCGGCCAGGACGGGACCGAGCGCGTTCTTGAACTTGCGCAGGTCGTTGTCGGAGCCGACGCGCTTGCGCAACGGCTCCAGCGCCATCCAGAAGGCATGGCCGCGGGCGAGGTGGGCGCGGGCGATCTCGTAGAGACGCTTTTCCACCGGCTTCAGCGCGAAATACTGGTCGTCGTAGCTCAGCAGATTGTGGCCCAGCGCCGCGCGGGTGACCCAGCCCGACAGCGTCAGCTTCAGCCCGCGCACCGCCCGCTCGCCGTCCTTCTTGCGCTGGTAGAGCAGCTTGTAGTCGGAAATCCACGAGAAGGCGCCGCTCTCGCCCTCCCCGCCGGTTTCCAGGTTGGTCTTGATCTGCGTGCCCTGCAGCCGCTCCAGCGCCCCTTCGATCTTGTCGTAGGCGCTGCCGCCGGCGGTCTTGCCGACGATGCGCTGGAGGTCGCTGGTGGTGAAGTGCAGCTCGCCCAGCTTGGAGCCCTTGCCGGAGTCCATTTTCTCGCGCAGCAGCGAGATGGCGTAGAGCAGCACCGCCTTGTCCCAGATCGTCGCAACGCCGACATTCTTCGGCGCCCGCACCTCGATCCGCACCTTGCCGTCATCATAGGTCGGCAGCGATTCCGCCTTGTCCTTCGACAGGCCGAACAGGCTGTAGACCATCATGTGGCGGTCGTTCTGGACATCGCCGGTCAGCGGGGAATCGAGCCGCAGAGCCAATTGCAGCGGCCGGTCGAGCAGCTCGGCGTTGGTGGTCTGGGTCATGCGATCTCTCCGCGGGTCCCGTGCGGCTTGAAGGGGTCCTAGCCATAATCCACAAGCCTGCCGCCCTGTTCCACACTGCCGGACCAAACGTCGCCGTTCTGCCGAAAGATTCCCGTGACCAGGGCGGATTGGGGTGCCGAATGTCGCCGTTCTGCCAGTTTTGCCGGCCGGGGGCGGATGCGGGCCGATGACGCGGCGGCGGACCGGCTGCCGCCGGGCGATGGCGGCGCCAACGTCTGCGTTCTGCCGTGCCGGAGGGGGGCAGGGCGGGGGAATCGACGGACAGAGCACTGATTTCATTGGGTTATTGTGGTGCCTCTACCCGGCGATGGCGGTCGAATGCCGCCTTGGATGGCCTTTGACTGGCAGAACGGCGACGTTCGGACGATCCGCCGAAGGGCCGATTCCCACCCGATTCTCTGCCGATTCCATGCGGGGGAGGGTGGGGGAGGGGAGAGATCCGTTCCATCATTCGGCAGAACGGCGACGTTCGACCGTGCGGTCCGGGCGTCGCACGCTGCCGATGCCCAAGAATCTTTCGGCACAACGGCGACGTTTGGACCCGAATCTTTCGGCACAACGGCGACACTTGCAGGCGGCCGGCCGCGGCGACTCCGGCCCAAGTGATTGATTCCGCCGTGAGAATCCCGTCGAGCGTCCGCGAAATGCCGTCGGTGGGCGATTTTTCCAAGACCGTGGACAGATGCGCGACGGCACGTACACATTTCAAAAAACGGGCGAAAACCGCCCTTACGCCATCGACATGCGCCCTTGCCAGATGCTGGCCGGCGCCACGGGTGTTTGCATCCGTGTTTTCTGAAGGAACGAGCAGCATGCGGTAACGGAGAACCGACCTCCGCAAACACAAAAGGCCCGGATTGCTCCGGGCCCTTCGTGTCGGACGGAGGAGACCGAGGGAAACCCGGGCACCCCACATCTGGCGGTTTGGCGACTCCATGATGGCAGGGCAGGCCCGCAAAGCCAAGCGGATTCAAGAGCGAGTCCGTTGACGCCATTCCCTTGTCTCCGCCCGTCCACGGATCGACCGACAGACGGGTAACGCAATGAAGCCATACATCGATATGTACAGGCGCTGGATTGCCGTGCCCGGCATCCAGGCCGCCGACATCGCGGTGTTGTCCGCGCTCTACGCCCATGCCGACCGCGACGGTGTCTGCACCGCCACGCAAGGGGAGCTGGCCGAAGAGCTGGGGCAAAGCCGCGCCTGGTTCAACGCCGTGCTGAAGGGCCTGCAGGAGAAGGCGTCGCGGGAAACGGCGGCGGCGCTGGTCTGCGCCAAGCCGCGCCGGGGCCTGCGCGGCTTCGCCTATCAGCTGGCGGGGATGGAGGGCTTTACCGCCGGCATGTCCTGTCAGCCGGCTGACAGCAGCGGTTCGCCGGCCGGCATTTCCTTGGAATCCCAGAATCCTGAATCCTCCTCCTCCCCCTCGGGTGGGAGCATGGATCGTGGGGAGATGGATCGGCGGGACGAGGCTTTGCCGGCGGACTGGCAGCCGGATGCCGCCGATCTGGCCTGGGCAGCGGCAGAGCGGCCGGAGGTCGATGCCGGCCGGGTGACGGCCAAGTTCGTGTCCTGGTGCCGCAAGGCCCACCGCCGCAACGGCTACCGCCCGCCGGATCCGGGAGCCGCCTGGCGCCGCTGGATCGCCCGCGAGCTTGTGGTGCCGGCCGAGCCATCCGCCACACCTGCCTCTCAGCCGTCCGTCCAGTCCTCCGCCCCACAATCCCGCCGGGAGCCCCGCAATGACCGCCGCTCAAGCCCTCTGCGTGCCGGCCCCCCACACGCAAATTCCGTCTCCGATGCCGCCGGCCGCAACCGTGAAACCCTTGCAGCCTTGCGCCTTCGCCTCGCTGGCCAGGCTTGAGGCGGCGGATCTGCGGTTCGAGACGCAGGATCTGTCGCCCGAGGAGATCGGCGCGCTGGCCGACCGGGTCGAGCAGGCCATTGGCGCGCTGACCCCGGCGATCGGCATCGAGAATGTGCTGATCGGGCTGGAGAAGCTGGCCGAGCGCTTCGCGCTGGAGTTGCCCGACACCGACCTGCTGGAGGCCGACGTGCGGGCGATGGCGGGCTGGCCGGCCGACCGCTGGATGGCGGCCTTCGAGGCGGTGTGGGCGGGGTTCCGCAGCGGCTGGAGCCGCTTTCCGACGCTGGGCGACTTCCGCGAGGCGCTGGGCGCTTTGCCGCCGGCAGCGGAAAGCCGCGCCGCCGACGATCTGCGGCGTCTGGCCGGCCGGCTGCGCCAGGAACAGCACTTGCGCGCCCGCACCGAGGAGCAGCGCCGCCGCACCCGCGCCCGTGAAGCGGCACTGGCCGAGCGGCAGCGCGAACTGGCGCTTGTCCCGCCGCCGGACGATCAATCGCCAATGTTGCATTCGCCCCATGGCGGCCAGCATTATCCGCCGGACCACCAGAGAGTGCCGACAGCGGATGAAACCGAACCATCGCCCGCCGCATCGCCCGCCGGGCACCGCCGACGCACAGGCGCTTCTGACCCGTGCCGTCACCCATCACCAGAACGGGCAGCTGGCCGAGGCGGCGACGCTCTACGAGCAGGTGCTGAAGCGGCTGCCGAGGCAGGCGGACGCGCTGCACCTGTCGGGCCTGATCAAGGCGCAGACCGGTGCGCTGGCGGAGGGGATCGAGCGGATCCGGCAGGCGATGAAGGCCGATCCGAAGCAGCCGATCTTCCATGCCAATCTGGGCCGGCTGCTGGAGGCGGCGGAGCGGTGGGAGGAGGCCGCGACGGCCTTCCGCAATGCGGCCCGTCTGGCGCCGCTCGACCCGTCGCCGGCGCGGATGGAGGCTGCGGTGCGGACGCGGCTGGGCCAGCAGGGACCGGCGGCGCAGGCACTGCTGCGCGCGATGGCGCTGGAACCGGCCGACGCCGGGAGCGCCGGGGATCTGGGCGACGCGCTGTACGATTGCGGGCAATTCCTGCCGGCGGCCGACTGGTATGGGCGGGCGGCGAGGCTGGAGCCGCACCGGGTGCTGGCCGCCTTCAACCGGGGGGCGGCCCTGCGCGACGCCGGCCGGCCGGATCGGGCGGAGGCGGCCTTCCGGGCGCTGGCCGGGCTGGCGCCGCAGATGATGGAGCCGCTGGAGCAATGCGTGCAGATCCGGCAGCAGGCCGGCGACGGGGCGGGAGCCCTGGCGGCGGCGCGCCGGCTGCTGACGCTGGATCCGGGGCATTCGGCGGCGGTGCGGAGCCTGGGGGTTTCCGAAAGCGATCCGGTTTGGCTGGCGCGGCTGGTGAGGCTGGATCCGCTGGCGGACGAGCCGGTGCTGGCGCTGGCCGGGCAGCTCTATGGCCGGCGGACCGCGGCGGCGGAGCGGGCATACCGCCATGCGCTGGCCCTGGCGCCGGCCTCCGGGCTGGCGCTGTCGGGGCTTGGGCTGGCGCGGGCGACACTGGGGGTGGAGCGGGCAACGCGGTGGAGCCTGCGCGCGGTGCGCGTGGCGCCCGGCGACGCGGCGCTGGCGGCCAATGCCGGATCCGCCTTCCAGCTGGCCTCGCAGCCGGAGGCGGCGCTGTCCTGGCACCGGCGGGCGCTGGCGCTGATGCCCGACGACACGGCGGCCTGGGTCAACATCGGCACCTTGCTGCTGGATGCCAACGCGGCGGAGGAGGCGATCCAGCCGCTGGAGCGGGCAAGGCGGCTCGACGATCCGGGGCAACTGGCGCTCGCCTATTCAAATCTCGGCGTCGCCTGGATGGCGCTGGGGCTGCATGGGGAGGCGGTGGCGGCCTTCCGCGCTGCGCTCGACCGGGCGCCGGACGATGCGACGATCCGCTCCAACATGCTGTTCTGCCTGTGCTTCGACGATGGCGCCGATCCGGTGGAGGTCTTCCGCGAGCATCGCGTCTTCGAGCGGTATCTGCCGACGGTTCCGGCGGCGCCCCATGCGGTGGAGAGCCGCGATCCGGACCGGCGTTTGCGCGTCGGCTATCTGTCGCCGGACTTCCAGCGCTATCCGGGGCCGGGCTACCATTTCCTGCTGCCGCTGATCGAGGGGCACGACCGCCGGGCGGTGGAGGTCACCTGCTATCACAACGACCGCAGCCGCGATGCCACCACCGAGCGTTTCCAGGCGGCAGCCGACCGCTGGCGCGACGTGGCGGCCCTGTCGGACGAGGATCTCGACCACCGGATCCGGCAGGACGGCATCGACATCCTGGTCGATGCCGGCGGCCACATGTCGCGCAACCGCATGCCGCTGGTGGCGCGCGGCCCGGCGCCGCTGCAGGTCAGCCTGCCGCTCTATCCCAACACGACGGGGCTGAGTGCCGTCGATTACCAGATCGCCGATCCCCGCGTGGCGCCGCCGGGGGCGGATGCGCTGCATGTGGAGAAGCTGATCCGGCTGCCGGGATGCGTGCTGTGCTACCGCCCGGCGGAATCCGGCTTCGCGCCGCCGGACCGGCCGCCGATGGAGCGCAACGGCCATGTCACCTTCGGGTCCTTCAACAACATCACCAAGGTGAACGCCGCCACCATCGCCCTGTGGGCGCGGCTGCTGGCTTTGGTGCCGACGGCGCGGCTGGTGCTGAAATGGCGGGGGCTGGGCAGCGGCGGCGGTGCCGACCGGCGTCTGCTGGCCGCCTTCGCACGGCACGGCATCGGGGCGGAGCGGCTGGAACTGCGCGGCATCACTCCCGATCCGTACCAGGATTACCTCACCATCGACGTGGCGCTGGACCCCGTCTTCGCCAATGGCGGAACCACCATCTGCGACGCGCTGTGGATGGGCGTGCCGGTGCTGAACCAGAGCGGACCGACCAAGATCGGCCGCTGGGGCGCCACCATGCTCGACGCGGTCGGGATGGCGGAGTTGGTGACGCGGGACGATGACGGCTATCTGGCGCAGGGCGTGCGGCTGGCGAGCGACCGTGGCTTCCTCGACGCGCAGCGCGAGGGTCTGCGCGAGCGGATGCGGCGGTCGGCGCTGATGGACGAGGCCGGCTATGCCCGCGCGGTGGAGGCCGGCTATCGCACCGCATGGCGCCGCTGGTGCGCCGGGCTGCCGCCGGCTGCGTTCGATGTGGTGGACGGGGAGGGGCGGGCATGAGTTTCTGCGATCTGGCGACCGTCCGCAGCATCCTGGTCGTCAAGCTGGACGAGGCCGGCGACTTCGTGATGGCGACCCCCTTCCTGCGCGGCCTGCGCGCCGCCGCCCCGCAGGCGCGCATCCTGCTGGCGGTGCGCGAGGCGGTGGCGGATCTGGCGCTGACCTGCCCCTGGGTCGACGGGGTGATCGCCCCCCGGCCGAAGGAGGGCGGCGGCATCGATTTCCGCGGCATCAGTCCCGGCGGGCTGAAGCTGTTCGCCGAGTGCTATCGCGCCGGCTTCGATCTGGCGCTGGTGCCGCGCTACGACTTCGACCGGCATGGCGCGACGACGCTCGCCGCCAACAGCCGGGCGCGGCTGGTCGCCGGCTTTTCCGAGCGGGTGACGCCGTGGAAGGCGGAGGGCAACCAGGGCTTCGACCGCGCCTATGGGCTGGCGCTGACCCCGCCGCCCGGCCGGCACGAGGTGGAGCAGAACGCCGCCCTGCTGGAGGCGCTGGGGGCGCGGCCGGATCTGGGACCGCTGGAACTGACGCTGACGGCGGAGGATCGCGAAGAGGCACGGCGGCTTCTTGGCGCTCCCGATGGCCGGCCGCTGATCGCGGTGGCGCCGGGGGCGGCCAGTCCGCGCCGTGACTATCCGGCTGACCGGCTGGCCGCGGTGGTTTCCGCCGTCGCTGCGACGCTCGACGCGCGGGTCGCCGTGCTGGGCACCCTGGAGGAACGGCCGGCGGCGGGCGCGCTTTTGGCGGCGTTGCCGGGACGGGCCATCGACCTGACCGGCGCCACCCCGCTGCGCGTCGCCGCCGCGGTGATGGCGGACGCGGCGTTGGCGGTCACCATGGATTCCGCCCCTGCCCATGTGGCGGCGGCGATGGGGGTGCCGGTGGCGGTGTTCTCCTGCCATCCCATCGGCGGTGATCCCAACCATTTCCACGCGCCGGAACGCTTCCGGCCCTGGACCGGCGGTCGCGAGGAGCGGGCGCTGGTCCTGCGGCCCGAGGCGGCGGTGCCGCCTTGCAGCGTGTCCTGTCTGGCGGCCGAGGCGCATTGCATCGCCGCCATCGACCCGGCCGACGCCGCCCGGCGCATTCTGGGCTTGGTGGGAAAGGGCGGTAAGGGCTGAGCCCAAAAAACGCCTTATCGGCCGTCATTCCCGCGAAGGCGGGAATCCAGCCACATCCGCCGCTGATCTGCGGAGTTTCCTGGATCCCCGCCTTCGCGGGGATGACGCAAAGTTCCTTTTGTTCCAGAGGCTTCCCTGGGAGAGGGCGAGTACGGTTGAGTCCTTCCCCGGACCGCAAATCGCAAAAGTTGCTTTCGAAAAAGAAAGTGGGCGGATCCACGGGGTGCGTGGATCCGCCCGAGGCGAGGAGACTGAAAGCCGGTGCCTGAACGTGCCTGAAAAGGCACCGGCGTTCCGGAAGCCCGGCTGCGCAGGACAGTGCAGCCGGGCCGTCCGAACCGAGGGTCTCCTATCCCTGTGACACCGTTACCCCCCGATTACCCGGCAATCAGGCCGCGCAGCTGCCGGTTGGCGACGGCCAGCATGGCGAGATCGACCGCCGGCTGGGCGCGCAGTTCGGCCAGAAGCTGCTCGACGCGATCGACCACCAGATTGCGGCTGGCGATCCAGGCGTCCACCGCGGCGGACTCGTCGCCCTCGCTTTCCAGCACGCGCACGGTCAGCGCGCTCTGGTGGGCGAACAGGTCGTCGACGATGGCGGCGACCGCCTGACGCTGCCAGTGGTTGTCGACCTTGGCGCCGGCGGCGCGGTCGCGCAGCCATTCCAGGCCGAAGCGGCGGCCCAGCCCGAAATAGACCGAGGCGACGCCTTCCACCGCGCGGCCGGTGCGCTCGGCGATGCGCACCAGATCCGGGGCGGCGGCCAGAACCGGCAAGGCGGCGATCCGGCGGGCCAGATCCTCCGGAACGCCCTGGGCGATGGCGTCGGCGATGCGGGTGGCGAGGCGGGAGGATTCCTCCTCGTCGAGGAAGCGGTCCAGACCGGCGGCCAAAGCCTCCACCCCCGGACGGAAGGCGGCGGATTCGCGGCCCAGATCCAGCGGGTGCGGGCTGTGGGCCAGGAACCACGCCACCGTGCGGTCGAGCAGATGGACGGTCTCCAGCATCAGCGCCGTCTGCAGCGCCGCCGGCACGACGTTGTCGAGCGCGTCGATGGCGTCCCACAGCGGGCGCAGCTGGAACACGTCGCGGGCGATGGCATAGGCGCGGGCGACGTCCGCCGGGCCGAGGCCGGTCTTTTCCACCATGTCGCGGACGAAGGTGGCGCCGACGCGGTTGACCAGGCTGTTGGTGACCGCCGACGCCACGATCTCGCGGCGCAGGCGGTGGCGGAAGATCGCCTCGCGCTGGCCGTCGCGCAGCGGCTGCGGGAAGTAGCGCAGCAGATCCTCGACCGTCGCCGGATCGTCCGGCAGCTCCGACGCCAGCAGCTCGTCATAGAGCGTGATCTTGGCGTAGGCCAGCAGCACCGCCAGTTCCGGCCGGGTCAGGCCGCGCCGTTCGGCCATGCGCTGGGCCAGTTCCTCGTCGGTCGGCAGATACTCGATGGCGCGGTTGAGGCGTCCGCTGCGCTCCAGGTTGCGGATGAAGCGCGACTGCGCCTCCAGCAGGGCCGGCCCTTGCGCCTCGGCGATGGTCAGTGCCTGGGTCTGGCGGTAGTTGTCGGCCAGCACCAGCCCCGCCACCTCGTCGGTCATGGCGGCCAGCAGGGTGTCACGCTGCTTCAGCGTCATGTCGCCCCGCGCCATGACATCGCCCAGCAGGATCTTGATGTTCACCTCATGGTCGGAGGTGTCGACGCCGGCGGAATTGTCGATGGCGTCGGTGTTCAGCTTGATGCCCTTTTGGGCGGCTTCGATGCGGCCGCGCTGGGTGACGCCCAGGTTGGCGCCCTCGCCGACCACCTTGGCGCGGATCTGGCCGCCATCGACGCGCAGCGCGTCGTTGGCCTTGTCGCCGGCCTCGGCGTTCGTCTCGGTCGACGCCTTGATGTAGGTGCCGATGCCGCCGAACCACAGCAGGTCGACCTCCGCCGTCAGCAGGCGGCGCATCAGTTCCACCGGCGACAGGTGGGCCGGTTCGATGCCGAAGCGGGCGCGGACCTCCGCCGTCAGCTCCACCGTCTTGGCGCTGCGCTCCACGATCATGGCGCCCTGCGACAGCTTGGAGCGGTCGTAATCGGCCCAGGAGGAGCGGGGCAGGGCGAACAGCCGGTTGCGCTCCTCCCAGCTGATCGCGGGGTCGGGATCGGGATCGAGGAAGATGTGGCGGTGGTCGAAGGCGGCCAACAGGCGGATGTGCTTCGACAGCAGCATGCCGTTGCCGAACACGTCGCCCGACATGTCGCCGACGCCGACCACGGTGAAGTCGGTGGTCTGGATGTCGGTGCCCATCTCGCGGAAATGGCGCTTCACCGATTCCCAGGCGCCGCGGGCGGTGATGCCCATCACCTTGTGGTCGTAACCGGCCGAGCCGCCCGAGGCGAAGGCGTCGCCCAGCCAGAAGCCGTGATCGACCGACACGCCGTTGGCGATGTCGGAGAAGGTGGCCGTGCCCTTGTCGGCGGCGACCACCAGATAGGGATCGTCGGCGTCGTGGCGCACCACGTCCTTCGGCGGCACCACCGAGCCGTCGGCGGCCAGATTGTCGGTGACGTCCAGCAGGCCGCGCATCAGCGTCTTGTAGCACTCGATGCCTTCGGCCAGAGCGGCTTCACGGCCGGCGCTGGGGGCGGGGGGCCGCTTCACGACGAAACCGCCCTTGGAGCCTACGGGCACGATGACGGTGTTCTTCACCATCTGCGCCTTCATCAGGCCGAGGATCTCGGTGCGGAAATCCTCGCGCCGGTCGGACCAGCGGATGCCGCCGCGGGCGACCTTGCCGCCGCGCAGATGGACGCCTTCCATGCGCGGGCTGTAGACGAAGACCTCCACCCACGGACGCGGCAGCGGCAGCTCCTCGATCGAGCCGCTGTCCAGCTTGAAGGACAGATGCGGCTTCGGCGTGCCGTCCGGGGCGGCCTGATAGGCGTTGGTGCGCAGCGTGGCGCGGATCAGGTTGACGAAGCGGCGCAGGATGCGGTCGTCGTCCAGGTTGGTGACGGCGTCCAGCGCATCCTCGATCTGCTCCAGGATCGGGGTTTCGTCCGCGAGGTTCTTCGGGTCGAAGCGGGCGGCGAAAAGCCGGGCCAGCAGCCGCGCGGTCTGCGGATGGGCCGACAGCGTCGCCTCGATGGTGTCCTGGGCGTAGGCAAAGCGGGCTTGCTTCAGGTACTTGGCATAGGCGCGCAGCACCGTGACCTCGCGCCCGGCCAGCCCGGCGCGCAGGACCAGACGGTTGAAGCCGTCATCCTCCATCCGGCCGTCCCAGACGTCGGCGAAGGCCTCCTGGAAGGTCTGCTTGACCTTGACGCAGTCCACCGGCTGGCCGGTCTGGGTGCGGGCGGCGAAGTCGTGGATCCACACCGACGGGGCGCCGCCGGCGGGGCGGACCTCGTAGGGCTGCTCGGTGATGACCTTCAGGTCCATGTGCTCCAGCATCGGCAGCACGTCGGACAGCGGCACCGGCCGGCCCTGGTGGTAGATCTTGACGTGCAGCTCGTCGCCGTCGGCCTCCAGCGGGTGGAACAGCACGATGCCGAGGCGCTGTTCGGAGAGCGCGCGTTCGATGCGGTCGATGTCGTGGACGGCGGTTTCCGCGGTGAAGGTCTCGCGGTAGCCCGCCGGGAAGGCGTCGGCGTAGCGGCGCAGCCGGGCGTTGCCGGTCTCCTCGCCCTGCGCCTCGACCAGGGCGTCGCGCAGCCGGTCGGCCCAGCTGCGGGAGACCTGGACCAGCCGGGATTCGATCTCGCTGATGTCGACGGCGGGAATCTTGCCCGGCTCCGTCTTCACCATCAGGTGCAGGCGGGCGAGCGCGCTGTCCGACAGCTGGGTGAAGTAGGAGGCGCAGGTGCCGTGGAAGGCGGTTTCCAGCACCGACTGGATCTTGCGGCGCAGCGCGGTGTCGTAGCGGTCGCGCGGCACGAAGACCAGGGCGGAGACGAAACGTTCGAACGGGTCGCGGCGGACGAACAGGGCGAGCCGCTGGCGTTCCTGCAGGTGCAGGATGCCGACCGCCGTTTCGAACAGCTCGTCCGACGGGGTCTGGAACAGCTCGTCGCGCGGGTAGGTTTCCAGGATGTTCAGCAGCGCCTTGCCGTCATGGCCGGCCGGGTCGAAGCCGGCGCGGCCCATGACGCGGGCGACCTTGCGGCGCAGGAACGGGATCTCGCGCGGGCTGCGGTTGTAGGCGACGGAGGTGAACAGGCCGACCGCCAGCGTGACGCCGACCACCTTGCCCTGGTCGTCGAAGCGCTTGACCAGAATGGCGTCCAGCGGGACCGAGCGGTGCACGGTGGCGTGCCGGGTGCCCTTGGTCACCAGGAGCGCGCGCGGCTGGCGCAGGAAGGCGCGGATTTCCTCCGGCAGCACGGCGGCGTGGCCATGCTCGTCGAACACGGTGATCTCGGGGTTGCGCAGCACGCCCAGCCCGCTGCCGTCCACCAGCTCCAGCCAGGGCTCCTGCCCCTCCTCGCCGATGGTGGCGATGTAGAGGCGGCTGCCCAGCAGGGTCATGTTACCGTCGTCGACCCAGCTCAGGAAGTCGGCGGCCTCCTTCGATTCCTCGGCGTCGGGGGCGTTGGCGATGTCGGTGCGGGCGCTGCGCACGCGCTCGCGCATCGGCGTCCAGTCCTCCACCGCCGCGCGGACGTCGGCCAGCACCCGCTCGATCCCCTCGCGCAGGCGGGCCTGGGCGGCCGGGTCCGACAGCGGGTCGATCGAGCAGTGCATGAAGGATTCGTCGCGGGCGCCGTCCTTCTCTTCACCCGGTTCGAGAAGCTCGACGATGCGGCCCTCGGCATCGCGGACGACGCGGGTGACGGGATGGATGATGAGGTGGACGGTGACGCCCTGCCGGTTCAGCTCCGCCGTGACGGAATCGACCAGGAAGGGCATGTCGTCGTTGACGATCTCCACCACCGAGCGTTCGGTCTGCCAGCCATGCTCGTCCAGCCGCGGGGCGTAGACCCGCACCTTGGGCACGCCGGGCACACGCTGCTGGCCCCACTGCCACATGGCGAGAGCGGCGCCGTAAAGCTGTTCCGGCGTACCGCGCAGCAGGTCGTCGGGGGGCACGTTGGCATAGAAGCGCTTCACGAAGCGCTCCGCCCGCGCGTTCGGAACCCGGCTGCGCACCAGTTCGGCCAGTTGCTGCCGCAAGTCGCCTGCCAAGTCCTTCGTCGCCGTACGCATGATGGTGGATGTCTCCTCTCGGGGTTTTCTTTGGATTGGTAGTACCACCCCACAAACAACATTTCGACGGCAAATAAACGGCAGGATTTCTGACCAAGCGGCGATTCGCACCCCTTTGGGGGTATTTCTCCAAAGATTCGGACAATCCAGTGACATGTCCGCCAAATTTATCCATAGCGCGTTCACATCCCCGGCACGAGCGATACCGTGGCAAAGGCGCACAGCGCCGATCCGCCACATCCGACGGTGGCCGGAGGGGTGGTTCAGGCGAGGGAATGCCGACTCGATTCGGCGGGATCGCCCTTTCGCCGACAAATCGACGGGAAGTCAGCGAAATGGCCCGAAAATCAGGTCAGTGTCGCTGACCGAATGACATTTCCGAACGCCGCCGGGGCGCTTTCCGACAAGCTATCGACGAGCCGGCGGGCATGGGCGGAAAGATCAGCAAAATTGCGGGCGCACAGCACCAGCAGACGGGGCGCCCACGGGTCGCTCAGCGGCATGACCCGCAGGCCGCCGCTGTCGAGCGCCCGCAGCGCCGCCGTTTCCGGCACGATGCCGACCCCGACGCCGCGTTCGACCAGCCGGCACAGCGCCACCGGTCCGCGAACCCGCACGCGGTAGGACAGGCTGCGCCCGGCGCGGGTGGCGTGGCTGTTCAGATACTCCTGCAAGGCGCTGCCGGCGCTGAGGCCGACGAAAGGCTCGTCCAGCAGCTCGGCGAAGGCGATCCGGTCGCGGTCCGCCAGCCGGTGGGACAGCGGCAGGACGGCGACCAGCCGGTCGCTGCGGAAGGGCCGGGTCTCCAGCCCGCCGAGGTCGACCATGTCGGCGACCACGCCCAGGTCCGCCAGCCCGGCGGCCACCGCCTCGACGATGGCGTGGCTCGGCCGTTCCTCCAGGTCTATGTCGATGCTGGGATTGTCGGCGAGGAAGCCGGCGAGCGCGTCGGGCAGAAATTCGTTGATCGCCGCGGTGTTGGACAGCAGCCGGACATGGCCCTTCAAACCCTTGGCGTATTCCGCCAGCTCGCCGCGCATCCGTTCCAACTGGTGCAGGACGAGGCGGGCATGGTGGACCACCGCGCGGCCGGCCGGGGTGGGGCGGACGCCGCGGCGGAAGCGGTCCAGCAACGGGACGCCCAGCGCGTCCTCCATCCCCCGCACCCGCGCGCTGGCCGACGCGAGCGCGATGGCGCTGCGCTCCGCCCCGGCGGTGATGCTGCCGGTCTCCACGATATGCAGGAACAGCCGCAGGTCGGTCAGGTCGAAGCGCATGGCGATTCTCATATGCCCCAAGGGCCGCAGCCTGCCTTCGCCTCGGCCGAAGGCAGGCTGCGGCAAAGCCACATTGTGACGATCCGCCGCATCGATCAAGCTTGTCCCAGATGAAGAGGTGGAACGACGAGGGGAGGACTGAGCATGGCCCTGCCGGATCGCGGCAACACCGGTCCCGACGACGGAAGCGGCTTTCTGGCCGGGGTGGACCGCTGGCTGCTGGTGGTGGCGCTGGCGCTGGCGCTGCTGACGCTGCTGGCCGTGCTGGACCGGCATCGGCCGACGCCGGGTTCGGCGCCGCCGGTGGAGTGGCGGCTGCCCAGCGTGGAACTGCCGCGGACGGTGCCGATGGCGACGGCGCCCAGCCCGCGGCGGGATGAGCTTCTGGGGGCGGACTGAGCGGGTCAGCCGGTCGGCAAGCTGTCGCTTCCCTCGCCCAGCGGGCGTTCCATCAGCACGCCGTCGAGCCAGCGGCCGAACTTGAAGCCCACCGCCGGCAGGATGCCGACGGGACGGAAGCCGCAGGCGCTGTGCAGGCCGATCGAGCCGTGGTTGGCGCTGTCGCCGATCGCCGCGATCATCTGGCGGTAGCCCGCCGCCTCGCACATCTCCAGCAGCGGGATCATCAGCGCCCGGCCGATGCCGCGCCGGCCCATGCCGTCGGCGACATAGACCGAGTTCTCCAGCGTGAAGCGGTAGGCGCTGCGCGTGCGGTACGGCCCGGCATAGGCGTAGCCGGCCAGCCGCCCCTCGCACTCCGCCACCAGATAGGGCAGGCCGCGGGCCAGGATGTCGGCGCGGCGGCGGGCCATCTCCGCCTCGTCCGGCGGGACCTCTTCGAAGGAGGCGGTGCCGTACAGGACATGGTGGGCGTAGAGCGTCGTGATGGCGGGAATGTCGGCGTCGGCGGACGCCCGCACCGTGATGGCAGGCATGATGACTCAGCTCCGTTGAGGACGGTCGGCAGGAAGAAGAAGGGCGCAGACGGTCGCCAACCCGCCGCCGACGCCGAGAAGCGCGAAACCCCAGCCCCAGCCGGAACCGCCCATGGCTTCTGCCGTGCCGCCGGCATGGTCGAGCACCAGACCGACCGCCAGCGGCGCCGCACCGCCGGCGCCGAAGCCGAGGATGGAGCGCACGGCGAGCGCCGCCCCCAGGCTGCCCGGCTCGACCGATTCCGTCATCGCCGTCGACAGCACCGGCGAATCGCCCAGCGCGGAAAAGCCGTAAAGCGCCGCCACCGCCAGCACGAGCGCCAGCGGCATCCCGTCCATCCAGCCGATGGTGAAGGAACAGGCCGCGCCCAGCACGCCCATCGCCACCAGCACCAGCCGGCGGCCCAGCCGGTCGGACGCGCGGCCCATCAGCAGCGAGGACAGGAAACCCGAGATGTGGATGGCCGCGGCGATCCACAGCCCGCGCACCCCGGCGCCGCCGGAACCGGCGAGGCTGGCGGTCAGGAAGGCGGGCAGCCACGCCCACATGCCCAGCAGCTCCCAGCAATGGGTGGTGTAGCCCACGGTCAGCAGGAGGGAGCGGCGGTCGGCCAGGAAGCGGAAGGCGCCGCGCAGCCGCCGCGCTCCGCCGCCGGCCACCAGATTGGCCCGGCCGCGCAGTCCCGGCGTGCCGAGCAGCGCCGCCAACAGCGGCCCCAGCCCGCAGGCGATGAAGGCCGCTTCGTAGCCGAACCGCTCCGACAGGCCGGCGGCGAGCGCGATGGAGCCGAAATAGCCGAGCGACCCCGCCGCCAGCAGCCAGCCCACCGCCGCGCCGCGCCGCGCCGCCGGCACGCCCTGCGCCACCAGCATGATGGAGGGGGCATAGGTGCCGCCCTGGGTCAGCCCGACCAGCGCGAACAGCAGCAGCCCGCTTTCCGCCGAGCGGGCGAAGAAGGCGAAGGCGAGGCCGGTCAGCGCCGTCGCCCAACTGGCCCACAGGAAGACGCGCTTGGCGCCCAGACTGTCGGCGAACCAGGAGGAGCCGACCAGCGACAGCGCATAGCCGACGTTGAAGGCGGTCTGGATCGACCCGGCTTCCCCCGCCGACATGCCCCAGGCCTGCATCGCCGGCCCGAGCGCGCCGGCATAGACCATGAAGGACAGCGAGGTGGCGAAGCGGCTGGCGCACAGCAGCACGAGCCAGGTTTGCCGAGGGGCTGGGTGGTCGGCAGGAGCGGGGATGGCGGCGGTCGTCATGACCACACCGTCGCGGAGGGCGGATAAAAAGGCAAATTTATTGATTTGATCGGAACCATAAGGAAGACTGCAGGTATGCGTGGCCTGAATCTCGACCAGCTCATCACCTTCGCCACCGTCGTCGAGCATGGCGGCTTCACCGAGGCGGCCGGGCGTCTCGGCCTGACCCAGCCGGCGGTCAGCATGCAGATCCGCAATCTGGAGGAGCGCTTCGGCGTGCGGCTGGTGGAGCGGGTGGGCAAGCGGGCCTTGCCGACCGCGGCCGGGCGTGACCTGCTGCCCTTCATCCGCCGGCTGCGCGAGGAGATGGAGGCGGCGGCGGTCGCCATGGGCCGTCACCGCGCCGGGCAGGTCGGGCGCGTGCGCATCGGCACCGGCGCCACCGCCTGCATCTACCGCCTGCCGCCGATCCTGACGGCGCTGCGCAGCGCCCATCCGGGGCTGGAGATCATCGTCGTCACCGGCAACACGCCGGACATCCTGGACGCGGTGGAGGGCGGCTCGCTCGATCTGGCGCTGGTCACCCTGCCGGCCGGCCGTCCCGGCCTGTCCATCGAACCGGTCTGTGCCGAGGAGCTGGTCTGTGTCGGCCCCAGAGGTGGCCCCGACGACGGCGCCCGGTCTCCGGCGCCGGCGCCGGCGGTCGCCCCGGCGGCGCTGGCCGACCAGACGCTGATCCTGTACGAGCGCGGCGGGACCATGCGCGCGGTGATCGACGGCTGGTTCATGGCCGGCGGCATCCAGCCGCGCCCGGCGATGGAACTGGGCAATGTGGAGGCGATCAAGAACCTCGTCGCCGCCGGGCTGGGCCGGTCGATCCTGCCGTCGGTCACCGTCGAAAGTCCGCAGGATTGCGACCGCTTCGCAGTTCAGCCTCTGACACCACCCTTGATCCGCAAGTTAGGGTTGGTGTTGCGGCGTGACAAAGTACTCGATGCGGGCGTACGGGCGATGGTGAAGGCAATCACCGATATGCGGTAACAACATCGATAAAATTTCGCACATTTACGATCAGGAGGAATATTGCTTTTGGAAGGTTTACAGAGGCTTTAGCCAGTGCGCACTCTCGCCGTCTGAGACTTTCGTTTTTCTTGGGCGCCTATGACCAAGCAGCAGTCTGTCCCGGACGAGTCCGCCGGCAACCGAATGGAAGGCCGGTGGGGCGGGCATGCCCAATCGACCTCCGGGCCGGACGCACAACTGCTGGCGCGGCTGGCGGAGCTGGAGCGCGAGAATGCCCGGCTGCAGATCGCGCTGTCCACCGCCTGCACCGGCTGCGACGATCTGCTGACGGTCACCGCGCTGAACGAGGATCTGCGCACCGCCTTCACCGCGCTGGAGCGCAGCCGCGCCGCCCATGCCGACAGCGAAAGGCGGCTGCGCGCCATCCTGGACAGCGCCACCGGCCACGCCATCCTGACCCTGTCGCCGGCCGGCCGGGTGACCAGC
This sequence comes from Azospirillum sp. TSH20, assembly GCF_003115935.1. NCBI lineage: Bacteria > Pseudomonadati > Pseudomonadota > Alphaproteobacteria > Rhodospirillales > Azospirillaceae > Azospirillum > Azospirillum sp. TSH20. The sequence goes on along the minus strand of NZ_LGQU01000045.1, from coordinate 38,082 downwards.
TGGAATCCCGGCGCCGTCCGCATCCTGGGCTGGACGGAGGAGGAGGCGCGGGGACAGCCGGTCGACATCCTGTTTCCGCCGGAAGAGGTCGCCGCGGGCGTGCCCGACGCGCTGCGGGTGCGTGCGCTGGCCGAGGGCCGCGTCCAGGAGGAGCGCGCCTTCCGTCGTCGCGACGGCGCTGCTGTCTGGGGGGCGCTGACCATCCTGCCGCTCCAGGGCGACGAGGAGGGGTTCCTGTGGATCCTGCATGACCGCTCCGACGAGCGGCGGATGGAGGAGGCCATCGCCGACGCGCGCCGGCGCGCCACCGACATCCTGGACAGCATCGACGAGGCGCTGGTGGCGCTGGACTGCGACTATCGCGTCATCTACCAGAACCGCCGCGCCGAACAGCTCGACCACCAGTCGCTGTCGGCGATGCGCGGCCGCCGCCTGTGGGAGGTATGGCCACAGATCGCCGGATCGGATCTGGAGGCGCTGTGCCGCAAGACGATGACGGAGCGTCAGCCGACCAGCATCGAAAAGCGCTTCGACGGCGAAGGCACCACCCTGTGGCTGGAAATCCGCTACCTGCCGACGGCGGAAGGGGTGGGCTGCTTCTTCCGCGACATCACAATGCGCAAGCGGGCGGAGGAGGAGGCCCGCGCCTCGCACGAGCGGGCGGTGAAGATCCTGGAGAGCATCAGCGACGCCTTCTATGCCGTCGATCACGACTGGCGGTTCACCTACATCAACCGCAAGGCCGAACAGCTCTGGGGCCGGTCACGCGACACCCTGCTGGGCCGCTGCCTCTGGGAAGCCTTCCCCAATGCGCTGGGCAGCGAGTCGCTGGAGGCGCAGAAGCAGGCGGTGCGCGAAGGGCGGGAGATGACCATCGAGGTGATGTCCCCCGTGCTGGGCGACTGGGTGGAGGTCAGCATCTATCCCAACGCCGACGGGCTGTCCGTCTATTTCCGCGACATCACCGCCCGGCGGCAGGCGCAGCAGGCGCTGTTGCAAGCGAAGGAGTCGGCGGAGGCGGCCGACCTCGCCAAGGGCAAGTTCCTGGCCGCGGCCAGCCACGACCTGCGCCAGCCGCTGCAGGCGCTGCTGCTGTTCGTCGACGTGCTGAAGCCCTATGTGCAGGGCAGCCAGGGCACCAATGCGCTGATGCATCTGGGACGCGGGCTGGACGCGCTGAAGGAACTGCTGGACAGCCTGCTCGACATGTCGCGGCTTGATGCCGGCGTGGTCCAGCCGAACATCGAGACCGTGCCGGTCGCCCCGCTGTTCGAGCACATCGCCGCATCGTACCGGCCGGTGGCGGCGGCGAAGGGGTTGGAGCTGCATGTCTCCTCCTGCAGCGCCGCCGCCCGCACCGACCGCACGCTGCTGACCCGCATGGTGCGCAATCTGGTGGAGAACGCCCTGCGCTATACCGAGAGCGGGCGGATCGACATCGAATGCCGCCGGGCCGGCGGGCGGCTGCTGATCGAGGTGCGCGACACCGGCATCGGCATCCCGCCCGACCATCTGGAGCGCATCTGGGAGGAGTTCCACCAGGTCGGCAACCCGGAGCGCGACCGCAACCGCGGCCTGGGGCTGGGGCTTGCCATCGTGCGGCGGCTGTCGCAGCTGCTGAACCATCCGGTGGATGTCCAGTCCACGCCGGGGCAGGGGACCAGCTTCGTCATCGCCCTGCCGCTCGGCCGCAGCATCGAGGCGCCGGTGACCGCGGCGGAAGCGGCGACGACCGGGCGCGGGCGCTTCGCCGTGGTGGTCGACGACGACGCCATCGTGCTGCTGGGGCTGGAGACGATCTTCCGCGAATGGGGGTACGAGGTGCTGGTTGCCGGCTCCGCCCAGAAGGCGGTGGAGGGGTTGAGCCGGATGGGCCGGCGCCCCGACCTGATCGTCGCCGACTACCGCCTGCGCGAAGGGCAGTTCGGGACCGACGCGGTCGCCCGCATCCGCGCGCTGTATGGCGATCCCGGCAAGCCCCCTATCCCCGGCCTGATCCTGACCGGCGAGACCGGCCCCGACTGCGAACGCGACGCCGCCGCCCATGGGCTGGGCATCATCCACAAGCCGGTGACCCCGCGCCAGTTGAGCCACGCGCTGGGCGAGCTGCTTGGGGGGACGTGACGGTTCGGCGGCCGTCCGTCCCCCCGGCGAAGCGCTACGGCATGCACACATTTCCAATCATTGCCAGACCTCTGGAATGAAAGGAACTTCCCGTCATCCCCGCGAAGGCGGGGATCCAGGAAACTCCGCAGTTCAGCGGCGGATGTGGCTGGATTCCCGCCTTCGCGGGAATGACGACCGACAAAATTGCTTTATTCCAACGTCTTATGTGACGCTGAGATCTGCGCATGCCGCAGCGGCGGAGCGTGCGTGCGTCAGCCCTGCTCGATCAGGTCGGCGCAGGCGTCCACCGCGGCGGCAGCGTAGGGGCGGATGCGCGGCGGGATCTGCGACGGGTTGATGCCCGGCCCGAGGATGCCAACGCCGACCGGCTTCATGAACTGGAGCTGCAGGTCGATCAGGCTGGAGATGACGGCATGGCCCATCACGTTGCCGTGCTCGGTCTCGCCCCGCTCGATGATGCCCAGCGCCACGGCGCCGGCGACGTCGTCGCGCATCAGCAGGCGCTTGATCGCCAGCGGCTTTTCCATCGAGCCGGGAACCCAGACCTCCGCGACGATGCCGAGGCCGCGGCGGGCGGCGACGGTGCGCGCCTCGTCCAGCATCTCTTCCACCTCTTTGCGGTGGAACCGTCCGAGCACGATGCCGATGTTGCTCACCCTCTGCTTCTCCCATATTCGCGGTGTAACCTTCGCCCAAACTGTCGCGTCGTCGCGCAAAGCGCAAGGGCCGTCCGCGCAAAGCGCCGGAGCAGTCGCACGGTGCCGATGGAGGCCTGATCGGTACGGAGATTTCCCGCCGGCTTCATAAAGTTGCGCGGGTAATTCCCGCCGCATTGCGGCGAGGTTCAAACTGTCGCAGAGGCGGATCCAAGGAAAAACCCTGATGGACAGGGTCGGTCTCCTTGTGCGAACTGTTGCCGAGTGCGACAGGCCGTCGCACTGCGCTACAATTCAGCACAAATTGGTCGCCGCCGCTTTTCTTACGACCATGTAATGATGAGGGCGTTGCGGTTGCGACGGACCTGGAGGCGGGGGAGCCGGCAGGGGCGTCGTCAGCCCAAGAGAACGACCAGGCGAATCCGGAACGGCAATCATGTTGAAAGGTGCGATCGAATACGCGCCGTCGACCTTCGAGGAGCGGGGGGCCGCGGTGGCCTTCACCACGCCGCTGCTGTCCCAGACCCGTGTGCGCCGTGGCGAGCGGTCGAAGCTTGAGGTGCTGATCCCCAGCCTGTCGCAGGGTATGGGCATCTATGTCGTCGCCTGGAAGGCGGTGCCGGACATGGTGTCGATGACCATGCACGACCGCTATCTGCACGACCTGATCGTGAAGGAGGACGCCTGCTCCCCGCACGAGATCCGCCGGGCGACGCTGAAGGCGGCGCGGCGCGGGCTTGCCGGGCCGCAGGCGGCGCAGGCCGCCCGCCGCGCCCTGGAGGAGGACGAGGAGCAGAGCACGCTGACCCACTACCTGCTGATCCTGGCGATCCTGAAGGCGGTGGGTCTGGAATCGCCGGAGATGCTGAAGGCCGGCATCGACACCGACGAGGGGCAGCGGCTGACCCGGCAGCTGATGACCCGCGCGGCGGAAAGCCTGCGCATGGACGCCACGCTGCTCTATGCCCGGCTGGCCGACATCGCGGCGGTCGCCGCCCCGGTGGGGCTTGCGCACTCGCCCAGGCCCGGCCGGCTGACGCGCGGGCTGAACGACCTGAAGAGCTTCCGCGACAGCATGACCGAATGGGCGCGCGACGTGCCGAGCGACGCCGCCCCGGTGGCGGAGTTCTGCGCCGAGGTGGCGCAGCACACCATCGCCATCGGCGACAAGGTTCTGGGCGACTTCCACCGGCGGGTGGAGGCCATCGGGCCGCTGATGCGTGACTGGGACATCGAGATCCTGCGCGTGCGCGCCCAGGCCGGCCGCATGGCGTGGCTGCTCGACGGCTGGAGCCACATCACCGGGGCATGGGAGGTGGCGCAGGCCGAGGACCACCACCAGCAGGCGGCGACCGTCAACGACCTGTTCCGCATCCTGCCGCTGCTGCCGCGCAAGGAGACGAGCCGCGACTTCGTCGAGGATGCCAAGCAGGTCAAGCTGGCCCATCGCCGCTCCGTCCGCATGCTGGAGGACTGGCGCACCGGCCAGATGGACATCGACGCCATCCGCCGGATCGAGGCGGTGAAGGCGCGCGTGCCATGACGGGAGGGGCGGAGAAAAAGGGGCGGGTGGACCGCCTGCCGGGGCTGGAGACCAAGCTGTTCGACATCCCCGAGGACAAGTTCATCGAGGTCGTCCGCCTGCTGGAGCGGGTGCGTGACCATCCCGACGTGCGCCAGACCTTCGCCGCCATCCGCCCGCGGCTGGTCCAGGTCCGCCCCGAGCGCCGCCCGACGCTGAAGCGCGTGCTGTGCATGCCGTTCGAGGATGTGCTGGAAAGCTTCAGCGGCGTCGACGTGCCGCTGGGCCGCATCGAGCGGCGGGTGATCGACCCGGTGTGGACGCTGGTGACGGAGTGCGGCGACGCCGCACTGATCGACCAGCTCGACCGCCAGGTGCAGGAGACGGCGCCCGGCAATCTCAACGCGTTGCGCAACATCGGACGCCGGCTGTGGCCGATGGCCGCCCAGGCCATTCGGGGGGCGGTGGAGCAGGACGGCGCCCGGCATGCGCTGTGGCGCGTGCTGCATGGCGACGAGGAATTGCAGCGGCAGGTGCTTGACGTCGCCGCCTTCCTGGAGATCGGGCTGACGGTGGAATCGCTGAAGGACGCGCTGGCGCCGAAGCCGCTGCCGGCGCTGGGGGACGAGCATGCCGGCGCCATCGAGCAGGCGGTCCAGGCGGTGGCGCGGCAATCGACCGGGCTGGTCTATTACCTGCTGCTGGTCGCCGCCTCGCGCATGGCCAACCCGGCCGACCTGTTGACGGTGCTGAACGATCTGGATTTCGGCAAGGCGCGGCGCGAGCAGCCGGTGATCTTCGCCCAGCTGAGCGGGCTGGTGGTCACCAATCTGGAGGAACGGTCGGCCCGGCTCGACGGCAACGGCTACAGCGCCGGACCGGGCGGGGCCGCCGCGGCCATCGCGCCGGAGGAGGCCATCGCCATCGCCGAGCGGCTGGTCGCCAGCGTCAACACCACCTCCGCCGTCATGGATTTCCTGGCCGAGCCGGTCTATCGCGAGCGGCTGGAGGCGGTGAAGACGGCGGTGCGGACGATGGTGGCCGGAACCGTGCTCGACACCGCGTCCGGCGGTATCCTGACCGCCGTCGCGGCCCCGGCGGAGAACGGCCGCCCCGCCGCGGTGGACGAGGACGCCCAGGCGGCGGCCGAGGACCATGCCCGCGCGCTGCGCCGCTGCGAGGGGCTGGCCGATGCGCTCGGCCTGCACGAGCCGCTGAAGACGGCGATGGCGTCGATGGAAAAGGGGCTGATGGCGAAGGCGCATGCCCTGCTGGCGCAGTATCCCAAGGCGGCCGGCAACCCGGACGATGCGGAAACGGCGGAGATCAGCCTGTTCTACGCCCTGCGCCTGCTGGAGCTGGTCGCCGGCCCCGCCAAGGCCGACCAGCTCCGCACCGCCATCATGGCCGCGACGGGAGAGTTCGCGGAGGAGTAGGGGGTGAAGCTCCCTCTCCCGCCCCGGGAGAGGGAAGGGGCCCAAGCGGAGCTTGGGAAGGGTGAGGGGTGTTCCAAGGAACCATGCGGTTAGGGATTCTTGCTTTCCCCCTCACCCTCCCCGCCTTCGGCGGGTCCCCTCCCTCTCCCGGGGCGGGAGAGGGCTTATACTCACGACGCCGCCGGAAGGGCGTCTCTCGCTGCGTCCTTGGCCGCGCTCTCATCGGCGTAGCGGCGGGCCAGGATGGCGCCGACCATCAGCTGGATCTGGTGGAACACCATCACCGGCAGCAGCACCAGACCGGCGGTGGCCGGGGCGAACAGGACGCCGGCCATCGGCACGCCGCTGACCAGCGACTTCTTCGAGCCGCAGAAGACGATCACCGCCTCGTCGGCGCGGGAGAAGCCCAGGCGGCGGCTGAGCAGCGTCGTGCCGATCAGGAACACCGCCAGGATGGCACCGTCGATCAGCACCACCACGCCCAGCGCGGCCGGCGGCACCTGATGCCACAGGCCGTTCACCACCGCCTCGCTGAAAGCGAGATAGACGACCAGCAGGATCGAGCCGCGGTCGGTGAAGCGCAGCATCGTCTTGTGCCGCGCCGCCCAGGCGCCGACCCAGCGCCGCAGAAGCTGGCCGGCGACGAAGGGCAGCAGAAGCTGCGCCGCGATGGTCTGCAGCGTGTCGAGCGACAACGCCGTGCCCTGCACCTTCAGGAACAGCGCCACCAGCAGCGGCGTCATCAGGATGCCGGAGATGTTGGACAGGGTGGAACTGCACACCGCCGCCGCCACATTGCCACGCGCCATCGAGGTGAAGGCGATGGAGGACTGGACGGTGGAGGGCAGCAGGCAAAGGAACTGCACCCCGATCGCCAGGGCCGGCGGCAACAGGCTGTGCGGCAGCGTTTCCACCACCGCCCAGCCGATCAGCGGGAAGGCGACGAAGGTCAGGCTGAAGATCAGCAGATGCAGGCGCCAATGCGCCATGCCCGCCACCACCTCTTCCCGCGGCAGGCGGGCGCCGTGCAAGAAGAACAGCAGCGCGATCGCCGCCTCCGCCAGCCAGTGCACGCCCTGGGCGAGTTGCCCATGCACCGGCAGCACGGTCGCCAGACCGACGGTCGCCACCAGCGCCATGGTGAAGCCGTCCATGTTCGGGCGAGGCACGCGAATCATTGGTTGGTCCCCCAAATCGTTATCACTGGCCGGACATAACGCCTTGGCTTCTCTTATAACGGCCTTCTCCGTTCTGGAATACAGTATTCAACATGCATGGCAGCCTTGAAAAGATTGGGGAAAATCGGCGTACCCCCGGCTCTTTCCACGATGCGGAAATCTCCGGCGGAGGCGCGGTGGGGCCAATCTCTTGAAGCTCAATAGGTTTTCGGCCGTCTCAGCTACCCCCTTGCCACCGGCCTTGCCATACGGTAACGTATGGTCAAAGAACGGATGATTTCCCAGGGGAGCGATACGTCCATGCTGTCCAACCAGTACCCCAGCCTGAATTTCGACCTCGGCGAGTCGGCCGACATGCTGCGCGATTCGGTGCGGAGCTTCGCCGCCAACGAGATCGCCCCCCGCGCCGCCGAGATCGACCACAGCAACGAGTTCCCGAACGAGCTGTGGCGCAAGATGGGCGACCTCGGCATCCTCGGCGTGACGGTCGAGGAGGAGTATGGCGGCGCCGGCATGGGCTATCTGGAGCATGTCGTGGCGATGGAGGAGGTGTCGCGCGCCTCGGCCTCCGTCGGCCTCAGCTACGGCGCCCATTCGAACCTCTGCGTCAACCAGATCCGCAAGAACGGCAACGAGGAGCAGAAGCGCCGCTATCTGCCCAAGCTGATTTCCGGCGAGCATATCGGCGCGCTGGCGATGTCGGAGCCGAACGCCGGGTCCGACGTGGTGTCGATGAAGCTGCGGGCCGAGAAGAAGGGCGACCGCTACGTCCTGAACGGCACCAAGATGTGGATCACCAACGGCCCCGACGCCGACACGCTGGTGATCTACGCCAAGACCGACATCAACGCCGGCCCGCGCGGCATCACCGCCTTCCTGGTGGAGAAGGGCTTCAAGGGCTTTTCGGTGGCGCAGAAGCTGGACAAGCTGGGCATGCGCGGCTCCAACACCGGCGAGCTGGTGTTCGAGGATTGCGAGGTGCCGGAGGAGAACATCCTGGGCGGCGTCGGCCGCGGCGTGAACGTGCTGATGTCGGGGCTGGATTACGAGCGCGCGGTGCTGTCCGGCGGCCCGCTCGGCATCATGCAGGCCTGCATGGACGTGGTGATTCCCTATGTCCACGACCGCAAGCAGTTCGGCCAGTCGATCGGCGAGTTCCAGCTGATGCAGGGCAAGATCGCCGACATGTACACGATCATGAACGCCGCCAAGGCCTATGTGTACGCCGTCTGCAAGGCCTGCGACCGCGGCGAGACCACCCGCAAGGACGCCGCCGCCGCCATCCTGTTCTCCGCCGAAAAGGCGACCTGGATGGCGCTGGAGGCCATTCAAACGCTGGGGGGCAACGGCTACATCAATGAGTACCCGACCGGCCGCCTGCTGCGTGACGCCAAGCTCTATGAGATCGGCGCCGGCACCAGCGAGATCCGCCGCATGCTGATCGGGCGCGAACTGTTCAAAGAGACCGCGTAAAGCGGTTCGGCAACAAGGCATCGAGGGAAAGGGACAGACCACTATGACCGACAGCATCGTCATCGCCGCCGCCGTCCGCACGCCGATGGGCGGCTTCCAGGGCGACCTCATGGGCCTGACCGGCCCGCAGCTGGGCGCCACTGCCATCCAGGCGGCGCTGGAACGCGCCGGCTTGGCCGGAGACGCGGTGGACGAGGTGTTCATGGGCAACGTGCTGTCGGCCGGTCTGGGCCAGGCGCCGGCGCGCCAGGCGGCGCTGGGCGCCGGGCTGCCGAAGGGGGTGGGCTGCACCACCATCTCCAAGGTCTGCGGCTCGGGCATGCGGGCGGTGATGTTCGCCCATGACGTCATCAAGGCCGGTTCGGCCAAGGTGGTGGTGGCCGGCGGCATGGAGAGCATGTCGAACGCCCCCTACCTGCTGGACCGCGCCCGCGCCGGCTACCGCATGGGTCACGGCAAGGTGCTGGACCACATGTTCTTCGACGGTCTGGAGGACGCCTACGAGAAGGGCCGCCTGATGGGCACCTTCGCCGAGGAATGCGCCAGCAGCTACAACTTCACCCGCGAGGCGCAGGACAACTACGCCATCGAAAGCCTGAACCGCGCCCGCAAGGCGGTGGAGGACGGCTCCTTCAAGGCGGAGATCGCGCCGGTCCTGGTCAAGGGCCGCAAGGGCGACACGCTGGTCGACACCGACGAGCAGCCGGGCAAGGGCGATCCGAAGAAGATCCCGACCCTGAAGCCGGCCTTCGCCAAGGACGGCACGGTGACGGCGGCGAATGCCTCGTCGATTTCGGACGGCGGCGCGGCGCTGATCGTCACCACCCGCAGCGAGGCGGACAAGCGCGGCCTGCGCGTGATCGCCGAGATCAAGGGCCACTCCAACCACGCCCAGCAGCCGGCGCTGTTCACGACGGCTCCGGTCGGCGCGATGCAGAAGCTGTTCGAGAAGGTGGGCTGGTCGGCCCGCGACGTCGACCTGTTCGAGATCAACGAGGCGTTCGCCGTGGTGACCATGGCGGCGATGCGCGATCTCGACCTGCCGCACGACAAGGTGAACGTCCATGGCGGCGCCTGCGCGCTCGGGCATCCGATCGGCGCGTCGGGCGCGCGGATCCTGGTGACGCTGCTGGCGGCGCTGGAGAAGTATGACCTGAAGCGCGGTGTGGCGTCGCTTTGCATTGGTGGCGGTGAGGCGACGGCGATCGCGGTGGAGCGGGTGTAAGGGGGGCGTTAGACCCCCACCTAACCTCCCCCGCTGGGCGGGGGAGGGACTGCCGCTACTCTCCCGCCCAAGCACTGGTCCCCTCCCCCGCCCAGCGGGGGAGGGTTAGGGTGGGGGTCTAGCGCCACCAACAAAAACCATCGCCCGAGGAAACGCCCGATGCACCTGACCGAAGAACAGACCATGGTCCGCGACATGGCCCGCGCCTTCGCGCAGGACCGGCTCGTGCCGACCGCCGCCGAGCGTGACCGCAGCGGCGCTTTCCCCAAGGCCGAACTGGCCGAGATGGGCGAACTCGGCCTGATGGGCATGCTGGTGCCGGAGGAGTATGGCGGTGCTGCCACCGACCATGTCGCCTACGCGCTCGCCATCGAGGAGATCGCCGCCGGTGACGGAGCGGTCTCCACCATCATGAGCGTGCACAACTCGGTCGGCTGCATGCCGATCCTGAAGTTCGGCAGCGACGCCCAGAAGGACCGCTTCCTCAAGCCGATGGCGCGCGGCGAGATGCTGGGCGCCTTCTGCCTGACCGAACCGCAGGCCGGATCCGACGCCTCGGCGATCAAGACCCGCGCCCGGCGCGACGGTGATCATTGGGTGCTGAACGGCACCAAGCAGTTCATCACCTCGGGCTCGCAGGCCGATGTCGCCATCGTCTTCGCGGTAACCGATCCGGCGGCGGGCAAGAAGGGCCTCAGCGCCTTCATCGTCCCGACCGACACGCCGGGCTATCAGGTGGCGCGGACGGAGGAGAAGCTGGGCCAGCACTGCTCCGACACCTGCCAGATCGTCTTCGAGGAGTGCCGGGTTCCCGCCGACCTGATGCTCGGGGCCGAAGGCGCCGGCTACAAGGTGGCGCTGGCGAATTTGGAAGGCGGGCGCATCGGCATCGCCTCGCAGTCGGTCGGCATGGCGCGCGCGGCGCTCGACCACGCCATCCGCTACGCCCAGGAACGCCAGAGCATGGGCGTGCCGATCATCCAGCACCAGGCCATCGCCTTCCGTCTCGCCGACATGGCGACCCGGGTGGAGGCGGCACGCCAGATGGTGCTGCATGCGGCCAGCTTGCGCGACGCCGGGGTGCCCTGCATGAAGGAGGCGGCGATGGCCAAGCTGTTCGCCTCGGAAATCGCGGAGAAGGTGTGTTCCGACGCCATCCAGATCCATGGCGGCTATGGCTACCTGAATGATTTCCCGGTGGAGCGCATCTATCGCGACGTCCGGGTCTGCCAAATCTACGAGGGCACCAGCGACATCCAGCGGCTCGTCATCAGCCGCGCGCTTGTTCAGTAACACAGTCCGCAATCAAGACCGCCAAACCGGGAGGAAGACGGCATGACCGTCCTGAAGAGCGCCCTGAACGCGCGCTCCGCCGAGTTCCAGGCCAACACCGACGCCATGCAGGCGCTGGTCGACGATCTGCGCCGGAAGGTCGCCGCCATCCAGCAGGGCGGCGGCGCAAAGGCCCGCGAAAAACACCTCGCCCGCGGCAAGCTGCTGCCGCGCGAGCGCATCCGCCAGCTGCTCGACGTCGGCTCGCCGTTTCTGGAGCTGTCGCAGCTGGCCGCCGACGGCGTCTATGCCGACGACATTCCGTCGGCCGGCATCATCGCCGGCATCGGCAGCGTCGCCGGGCAGGAGTGCATGATCGTCGCCAACGACGCGACGGTGAAGGGCGGTACTTACTACCCGCTGACGGTCAAGAAGCACCTGCGCGCGCAGGAGATCGCCCAGCAGAACAATCTGCCCTGCATCTATCTGGTGGATTCGGGCGGCGCCAACCTGCCGAACCAGGACGAGGTCTTCCCCGACCGCGACCATTTCGGCCGCATCTTCTACAACCAGGCTAACATGTCGGCCGAGGGCATCCCGCAGATCGCCGTGGTGATGGGAAGCTGCACCGCCGGCGGCGCCTATGTCCCGGCGATGTCGGACGAGGCGATCATCGTCCGCAACCAGGGCACCATCTTCCTGGGCGGCCCGCCGCTGGTGAAGGCCGCGACCGGCGAGGTGGTGTCGGCCGAGGATCTGGGCGGTGCCGACGTCCATTCCCGTACCTCCGGCGTCACCGACCATTACGCGATGAACGACGCCCATGCCCTGGCGATGGCGCGTCGCGTGGTGTCGAACCTGAACCGCGCCAAGCACATCGACCTGGATCTGCGCGAGCCGGAGGAACCTGCCTTCGACCCGCGGGAACTCTACGGCGTCATCCCCAGCGACGCCCGCAAGCCCTTCGACGTGCGCGAGGTGATCGCGCGGGTGGTCGACGGCTCGCGCTTCGACGAGTTCAAGCCGCTCTACGGCACGACGCTGGTCACCGGCTTTGCCCACATCTTCGGCTATCCCGTCGGCATCATCGCCAACAACGGCATCCTGTTCAGCGAGTCCGCGCTGAAGGGCGCCCATTTCGTCGAGCTGTGCTGCCAGCGCCGCATTCCGCTGGTGTTCCTGCAGAACATCACCGGCTTCATGGTGGGCCGCAAGTACGAGGCCGGCGGCATCGCCAAGGACGGCGCCAAGCTGGTCACCGCGGTCGCCTGCGCCAAGGTGCCGAAATTCACCGTCATCATCGGCGGCAGCTATGGCGCCGGCAATTACGGCATGTGCGGCCGCGCCTACAGCCCGCGCTTCATGTGGATGTGGCCGAACGCCCGCATCTCGGTCATGGGCGGCGAGCAGGCGGCCGGCGTGCTGGCCCAGGTCAAGCGCGACGCGATGGAAGCCCAGGGCAAGCCGTGGTCGGCCGAGGACGAGGAGGCGCTGAAGGCGCCGATCCGCGCCCAGTTCGAGCGCGAGAGCCATGCCTATTACGCCAGCGCCCGGCTGTGGGACGACGGCATCATCGACCCGGCCGACACCCGCATGGTGCTGGGCCTCGGCCTGTCGGCCTCGCTGAACGCCCCGGTGCCGAAGACGCCCTTCGGCGTCTTCCGGATGTGAGGAGAGAGCCATGAGCGACATCCTCATTGACATCGCCGACACCGGCGTCGCCACCGTCACCATGAACCGCGGCGACGTGCACAACGCCTTCAACGAGCAGGTCATCGCCGACCTGACGACGGCCTTCCGAAAGGTGGGCGAGGATCCGGCGGTGCGCGTCGTCCTGCTGCGCGGGGTGGGCAAGAGCTTCTCGGCCGGGGCGGATTTGTCCTGGATGAAGAAGATGGCCGGTTACTCCCATGCGGAGAATCTGGCCGACGCCATGGGGCTCGCCACCATGCTGCGCACGTTGGACGAATGCCCGAAGCCCACGGTCGCCGTGGTGCAGGGGCCGGCCTTCGGCGGCGGCGTCGGGCTGGTTTCGGCCTGCGACATTGCCATCGGTGTCGAGACCGCGACCTTCGCGCTGTCGGAGGTGCGGCTGGGCATCATCCCCGCCGCCATCAGCCCCTATGTCATCGCCGTCATCGGTGAGCGCGCCTGCCGCCGCTACTTCCTGACCGGCGAGCGCTTCAGCGCGGCGGAGGCCCACCGCATCGGCCTGCTGCACGAGTTGACCAATACCGACGGGCTGGAAGAGACGGTGGCGAAGACGGTGAAGAACCTGATGGACAGCGCCCCGACGGCGGTCACCGCTGCCAAGGAGCTGATCCGCGCCGTCGCACGCCGGCCGCTGACCGACGACGTGGTGCGCGACACGGCGGAGCGCATCGCCCGCCAGCGCGCCAGCGCCGAAGGCAAGGAGGGCGTCGGCGCCTTCCTCGACAAACGCACCCCGTCCTGGCGGAGCTGATCCACATGTTCGACAAGATCCTGATCGCCAACCGCGGCGAAATCGCCTGCCGGGTCATCCGCACCGCCCGCCGCCTGGGCATCAAGACCGTCGCCGTCCATTCGGAGGCCGACGCCAAGGCGATGCATGTCCAGATGGCCGACGAGGCCGTCTGCATCGGCCCGGCCCCGGTCGGCGAAAGCTATCTGCGCGGCGACGTCATCCTCGACGTGGCGAAGCGCACGGGGGCTGAGGCCATCCATCCCGGCTATGGCTTCCTGTCGGAGAATGCCGGTTTCGCGGCGGCTTGCGCGGAGGCCGGTGTCGTCTTCATCGGCCCGCCGATCGAGGCGATCCGCGTGATGGGCTCCAAGGCGGAATCCAAGCGGCTGATGGCGAATGCCGACGTGCCGCTGGTGCCGGGCTATCACGGCACCGACCAGGATTTCGCCACCCTGTCGGCGGAGGCCGAGCGCATCGGCTATCCGGTGCTGGTCAAGGCGTCGGCCGGCGGCGGCGGCAAGGGCATGCGCGTGGTGCGCGCCGCCAATGAGCTGGCCGATGCCGTGGCCGGCGCCCAGCGCGAGGCCAAGGCGGCGTTCGGCGACGACAGCCTGCTGCTGGAGAAGTATCTCGGCCGGCCGCGCCATGTCGAAATCCAGGTCTTCTGCGACACCCACGGCAACGGCGTCTATCTGTTCGAGCGCGACTGCTCGGTCCAGCGCCGCCACCAGAAGGTGATCGAGGAGGCGCCGGCCCCCGACCTGCCCGACGACCTCCGCCGCCGCATGGGCGAGGCGGCGGTGGCCGCCGCCAAGGCGGTGAACTATGTCGGCGCCGGCACCGTCGAGTTCCTCTATGAGGATGGCGGCTTCTACTTCATCGAGATGAACACCCGCCTGCAGGTGGAGCATCCGGTGACGGAGAAGATCACCGGGCTCGATCTGGTCGAGTGGCAGTTGCGCGTCGCCGCCGGGGCGGAATTGCCGCTGCGCCAGGAGCAGCTGACCCGCCGGGGCCATGCCTTCGAGGCGCGGCTCTATGCGGAAGACCCGCAGCGCGACTTCCTGCCGGCCATCGGCAAGCTGGTCCGTCTGCGCCCGCCGGCCGAGAACGATCATGTCCGCGTCGACACCGGTGTCCGCGAGGGCGATTCGGTGACGATGTATTACGACCCGATGATCGCCAAGCTGATCGTCTGGGACGAGGACCGCGACAGCGCGCTGCGCCGCCTGCGGGTGGCGCTGTCCGAATACGAGGTCGTCGGCGTCACCACCAACGTCGCCTTCCTCGGCGCCATTGCCGGCCATCCCGCCTTCAAGGCGGTGGAGATCGACACCGGCTTCATCGAGCGCCACCGCGCCGACCTGCTGCCGCCGCCGGCCCCGGTGGCCGACAAGGCGCTGGCGGCTGCGGCGCTGTCGGTGCTGCTGCGCCGGCGGGAAGAGGCCCAGGCCGCGCTGCGTGCCCGGTCGGATCGCCACTCGCCCTGGCTGCTCGCCAACGGCTGGCGGCTGAACGAGGAGAACCATTACGACCTGCGCCTGATGGACGGCGACACGGCGCGCGAGGTGACGCTGCATTTCCGTTCCGATGGCTATGAGGTCGCGGTGGATGGCGGCAAGGCAATCCCCGTCACCGGCGTCGGCCTCGCCGACGGCCTGCTGACCGCCACGCTGGACGGCATGCGCACCCGCGCCACCGTGGTGCAGCAGGGGCTGGACATCACCGTGCTGATCGACGGCGCGGTGTCCCGCCTGACGCTGGACGACCCCAGCGCCCGCGCGGCGGAGCAGGAGGGCGGCTCCGGCCGTCTGACCGCGCCGATGCCGGGCACCGTGGTCCGCGTGCTGGTCGAAGCCGGCCAGAGCGTCGAGGCCGGCGCGCCGCTGATGCTGCTGGAGGCCATGAAGATGGAGCACACCATCAAGGCGCCGGCGGCCGGCACCGTCAGTGCCGTGAATTTCGCGGCGGGCGATCAGGTGTCGGAAGGCGTCGACCTTCTGGTTCTCGACATCGCGGAGGCCTGACGATGCAGTTGCCGAAATTCGTCCGCATGGTGGAGGTCGGCCCGCGCGACGGCCTCCAGAACGAAAAGTCGATGGTGCCGACGGCCGTCAAGGTGGAACTGGTCAACCGCCTGTCCGACGCCGGGTTGAGCGTGGTCGAGGCGGCCAGCTTCGTCTCGCCCAAATGGGTGCCGCAGATGGGCGACAGCGCCGAGGTGCTGGCCGGCATCGCCCGCAAGCCCGGCGTGCGCTATGCCGCCCTCACCCCCAATCTGAAGGGGCTGGAGGGTGCGCTGGCGGCGAAGGCCGACGAGGTGGCGGTGTTCGGCGCCGCCTCGGAAAGCTTCAGCCAGAAGAACATCAACTGCTCCATCGCCGAGAGCCTGGACCGCTTCGCCCCCGTCATGGAGCAGGCCAAGGCGGCGGGCGTGCCGGTGCGGGGCTATGTCTCCTGCGTGCTCGGCTGCCCCTATGAGGGGGAGATCGCGCCGAAGGCGGTGGCGGATGTGGCGGAGCGGCTGTTCGCCATGGGCTGCTACGAGATCTCGCTGGGCGACACCATCGGCACGGGTACGCCGACCAAGGCGCAGGCGATGATCGCCGCGGTGACGGAGCGGGTGCCGGTGGAGAAGATCGCCGTCCACTTCCACGACACCTACGGGCAGGCGCTGGCCAACATCCTGGCCGCCCTGCAGATGGGCGTGGCGGTGGTCGACAGCTCCGTCGCCGGTCTCGGCGGCTGCCCCTATGCCAAGGGCGCCAGCGGCAACGTGGCGAGCGAGGACGTGCTGTACATGCTGAACGGCCTCGGCATCGAGACCGGGGTCGATCTGGACAAGTTGATAGCGGCCGGTGCGTTCATCAGCGACGCCATCGGCCGCCCCACCGCATCGAAGGTGGCCCGCGCTCGTGGTTGTGCGTGAGGGACCCTTCGGCAACGAAGGGCCGCGCTTCCGAGAGGGGGCGCGGCCCTTTCGTATCTGGGGGGCGGATGAATGCATGGGGATGTTGGACAATACCTGTTGATTGATGATGATCCAGCAAATATATAAAAACCCAAAGAAAAGTGAATCATTGCACGCCATTGTATTACTCGTATCGAGTCGGATGAATTGTCCTGATGGACTTCTTTTTTATGAGGAATTTGGTCGTCTATCCTGCGGATAGCTTCCGCTAAGTTATCGGATTTGTGTATCTGTTCTTGAATCTATCAGCTGAAAGCGGGAAGGCTTTGACGGCATAAAAATATCTATCGCACGTTCAAATTTCTCGTATTTGAGGAATTTGTACGTGGTGATGGTATGAGAGCCGATGTAGGACAGGGATGTGGCTCTCATGAGTTGCGTATCAACTCGCATGCCGGTCCTATTGCTGACGGCAGATGTGTCGCTGTCGATCTCACCGCGCATCATTCCCCCGAAGCCTTCATCAGATATTGGAGCGACAAGGGCGGGTCGGAGCGTGCCAATTACCAGAAATTCATCAACCAGCTCTGTGCCCTGATCGGTACGGCGGAGCCGGAAGCGTCGTCGGAACAGGACGCGCTCAACAACTACGTCTATGAAAAGAGGGTGCGGGCGCTCGATCTGGAGGGCGATGACGGGCGGAACAACTATCTCGACTGCTACAAGCGGGATTGCTTCGTCCTGGAGGCCAAGCAGTCGCGCAAGCGCCAGCGCGGCGGGCAGGAAGTGGGCGACCTGTTCGGCGGGTTGCCCCACAGTTCCCCGCCTGCCGGGACGCGGCCGTCATGGGACCGGCTGATGCGGCAGGCGCGCGCCCAGGCCGAACGCTATGCCAAGGCGCTGCCGACCGATCACGGCTGGCCACCCTTCCTGATCGTCGTCGATGTCGGGCATGTGATCGAGACCTATGCCGACTTCACCGGGCTGGGGAAGGCCTACATGCCCTTTCCCGACAGCCGGTCGCACCGGATCAGGCTGTCGGATCTCGCCGATCCGGAGATACGGGCGCGGCTGAAGGCGATCTGGGAAGCCCCCAAAAGCCTCGACCCCAGCGCCCGGCGGGCCGAGGTGACGCGGGACATCGCGCAGCGGCTTGCCCGGCTGGCGCAGAGCCTGGAAAAGCGCTACGAGCCGAAACAGGTGGCGCTGTTCCTGATGCGCTGTCTGTTCACCGCCTTCGCGCAGAATGTCGGGCTGCTGCCGGACGGCGCCTTCACCGGCGTGCTGGACGACGCCCGGCCGAACCCGCAATTCCTGCCGCGCTATCTGGAGCCTTTCTGGCGCAGCATGGACAAGGGCAGCGATCACGACACCACCATCCGCGCCCGCGTCCGCCACTTCAACGGCGGGCTGTTCCGCGAAGCCGAGGCGCTGGCGCTCGACGAACAGGAGATCGGCGAATTGATCGCCGCCTGTTCACGCGACTGGAAGAATGTGGAGCCGGCGATCTTCGGCACCCTGCTGGAAAACGCGCTGAGCAAGCGCGAGCGCAGCCAATACGGCGCCTTCTTCACGCCGCGCGCCTATGTGGAAAGACTGGTGGTGCCGGCCGTCATCGAACCGCTGATGGCGGAGTGGCGGAACGCGCAGGTGATCGCCGAGAACGCGCGGCAAAAGAACGATCCGGCGCAAGCGATCAAGCAGATCAAGGATTTCCACCAAAAGCTCTGTTCGGTGAAAATACTGGATCCGGCCTGCGGAAGTGGAAATTTTCTTTACGTCGCCCTGGAGAAGATGAAGGCCCTGGAAGGGGAGGTCATTGCGACGCTGGAGGACATCGGCGGCGGAACGCAGGCCAATCTCGATCTCGCCGGGCACACCGTCGGTCCGCACCAGCTTCTTGGGCTGGAAAAGAACCCCCGCGCGGTGCCGATCGCCGAGTTGGTGATCTGGATCGGTCATCTGCAATGCCATCTGCGCCAGCGCGGGCCGGAAAGCCTGAGCGAGCCGATCCTCCACTCCTACGACAACATCCGGCAGTGCGACGCAGTGCTGACCTGGGATCGGGTGGAACCGATGCTGGACGAGGCCGGGCAGCCGCGGGTGAAGTGGGACGGCCTCAGCTGGAAGACCGACCCCTTCACCGGCCAGGAGGTGCCGGACGAAAGCCGGACGGTTCCGCTGCAACGCCATGTCGGCGCCAGGCCGGCGGACTGGCCGGAGGCCGATTACATCGTCGGCAACCCGCCCTTCATCGCCGGCAAGGACCTGCGCGCCGAACTGGGCGACGGCTATGCCGAGGCGCTGTGGAAGGCCTATCCGCACATGCCCGGCGGCGCCGATTTCGTCACCTACTGGTGGGACAAGGCGGCCGATCTGGTGCGCAAGGGAGCGGCCCGGCGCTTCGGCTTCATCACCACCAACAGCATCACCCAGACCTTCAGCCGCCGGGTGATCCAACGCCATCTGGACGCGAAGACACCCCTGTATCTGACCTTCGCCATCCCGGACCACCCCTGGGCGGACGGGCAGGGCGCGGCGGCCGTGCGGGTGGCGATGACGGTGGGTGCGCTCGTCGAACATGACGAACGGACCGGCTTGTTGAAGACGGTGGAGCGCGAAGGACAGGCACCGGATCGGGATGGAGCGGTGCCGGTGGTGCTTGCCGTGCGGCAAGGGCGCATACATGCGAACCTGACCACCGGTGCGGACGTGACGGCGGCGAAAGCGCTCAAGGCAAATGACGGGCTATCCTCTCCCGGTGTCAAGTTGCATGGCTCGGGCTTCCTCGTCACCCCGGCACAGGCGCGCGCCCTCGGTCTGGGGCGGATTGCCGGATTGGAAGAGAGGATACGCGAATATCGGAACGGCCGTGACCTGACCGGGCGCTCCCGCGGGCTGATGGTGATCGACCTGTTCGGCATGACGGAAGCCGAAGTCAGGCAGAAGTATCCTGACGTTTACCAGTGGCTGTTGGATCGCGTGAAGCCGGAGCGGGAGGCGAAGTCGAATACCAAAGATGGCGCGGAGTATGCGCGTTTGTGGTGGATGTTCGGGAAAGTCAGGCCGGAGTTAAGGAAAGCTATTGTTGGAATCGATAGATATATTGCCACGATTGAAACGAGTCGCCACAGAGTTTTTCAATACGCGCCCTCTCGTATTTCCCCTGATAATAAGCTTATTGTAATAGGTTCGGATGATGGCTTCGTCTTGGGTGTATTGTCGAGCAAAATTCATTGCACATGGTCGATAGCTGCAGGTGGTTGGCTCGGGCAGGGTAACGACCCTGTCTATGTCAAAACCCGCTGCTTCGACACCTTCCCCTTCCCCAACGCCACGCCGCATCAGAAGCGGGTGATCGGGCAGCTTGCCGAGGAACTCGACGCCCATCGCAAGCGGGTGCTGGCCGCGCATTCGGATCGGCTGACGCTGACCGAGCTTTACAATGTCCTGGAAAAGGGGCGGAGCCGGGAGGAGCTGACCGCGCGCGAGATGGAGATTTACCAGTTGGGGCAGGTCGGTGTGATGCTGGACCTCCACAGCCGGATCGACCATGCGGTGGCGGACGCCTATGGCTGGCCTGCCGATCTGGAGGATGCGCGGATTCTGGAAAATCTCGTGGCGCTGAACGCCGAGCGTCACCGCGAGGAACGCGACGGGCTCGTCCGCTGGCTGCGGCCGGACTACCAGAACCCGAAGGGACAAGGCGCCGCCGTCCAGATCGCGGCGACGCTCGACATCGCGGCGGACACGGCGAAGCGGATCGTCTGGCCGAAGGCGCCGACCGAACAGGTCCACAGCCTGATGGCGGCGCTGAACCGCTGCGGCCGTGCCGTCGAAGCCGAAAGCCTCGCGCGCCAGTTCAAGGGCGCCAAGTCGCCGCGGGTCAAGGAACTGCTCGACATCCTGGTGTCGGTCGGCCACGCCCGGCAGATCAACAACCTCTATGCACCTTAAGGGGCGGGTCCGGAATTCGCCGGTTCCGCGTCCCGATGCGAGGGGAGTTGCCCCGGTCACGGCTTGCGGCAGATCACCTCGGTCGGGAGGATGCGCTGCTCCTCCAGGTTCCTGACCTGATTGCGCGCCATCTCGCGGAACTCCGAGCCCAGAAGGAGGTGGAAGCCGAGTGTGGGCGGGCCGTCGCGCTCGATCCGCTCGCGCAGTTGCTGGAACCATGCGCGGCCTTCCGCGCTGGTGTCCCGCCAGCCGACGATTTCGAAGCCGCTTGCGCTCAGCAGATCGCGGAGTTCATCCGGCGCGGCGAGGAAGCTGGTGGCGGGGTCGCGTGCCCATGGCACAGGGAAGTGAACCGGACCGCCCGGTCCTTCGAGCAGATCGTAAAGGCCGAACAGGCCGCCCGGCTTGAGGACGCGCGCGACCTCGGCGTAGAACCGCCGCTTGTCGGAAATGTTCATCGCCACATGCTGGGTATAGACCCGGTCGAAGCCGGCGTCGGGCAGGGGAATGTCCAGCGCCGAGCCTTGCAGATACTCGACGATGCCGCCCAGCCCGACCCGGTCGGCAAGGACGGTTGCCGTGCGGCAGTATTCTTCGGTGAGGTCCAGCCCGACGACCCGGCAGCGGTAGAGATCGGCGAGGTGGCGGGAGGGGCCGCCAAGGCCGCTGCCGACATCGAGGACCCTGGTGCTTGTGTCCAGACGGAGGGCCCGGCCGAGTTCGGCGGTGGCTTCGCGCCCGCGGATGTGGAACTCGTCGATCGACGCGAGGTCGTCGGGACGCAGACGGGAGAGGTCCTTTCCCGCCCGTTCCAAGGCAGCGAGGATTTCCGCAGCCAAGTCCTGGCGCCCGTAATGCTCGGTCACCCGTTGCTCGACAGACATGCCGCCCTCCCCTGGTTCGATCCCGGTCCCAGCGGGTGTGCAATCATCGGCCGGACCGGGCATCCTGGCAACTGCGCCTTGGAAAGCGCCGCTGCCGCCGACGGCAGGCCTTCCGGTATCATCCGGATATGCGGCATCCTAAATTGTACGTACTACAAACTTGACGGTCCGGGCTGTCCGGCGCATCATCATCGGCGTGATGGATGGTGCCGAAAACGCATTGTTCCCACGACGCCGACCGGCCTGAGCGCCGGCCGGAACCACGGCTGGAGTTCCAGTGGCAACGACCCACGGCCGCTTATCGCGCGCCGCCACATGACCTGTTGCCCGTCCGGCTGTTCGGCGGCGGAGCCATACCCGGGTGGCTCCGCCGCCGATTGTTCTTTGAGCCGACTGTTTTTTGGGCAGCGGCCACGAACCGGTCCAATCCCCGCCATCCTCCCGCCTCATTTCTGTCACGTCCTGTCCCGCTCCGCATTTCACCAGGGCAGCGGTCAGCGCGTAATGGATTTTGCCGAATTTCATACCACTTTTGAGCAAAGACCCCCGGCAACCCCTGCCGAAATCGCTCGAAAATCAAACGAAACTTCGAAAAATATTGATGCGCTTTCGCAAAATGGGGGTATGGGCTGTGGCTTTAACGCGCCATTAACCAGACTGGATTGAGTTTAGGCACATCAGACGCGGCCAACTCCAACCAGCACGCGAAGTTGACTTCCAGGCTAGATGGAAATGGTTCGTCCCGTGTTAATGCCGATATGTCGGTTTCCCTTGGATTTGAAAGGCCCGCCCCCATGACCGTGCCGGCAGTCCTCCGCGATGTGGCGCAGTATGGCGCCTACGCCGCCGGCCGGGGCCGACATGCGGGCCTGCTGGTCGCGGTCCTGCTGCTGGCCGGCTGCCCGGCCAACACGGTCGGACCCTGGGGGGGAGCCGACGTGACGGCGGCCCGCCCGCCCGCACATCCGGCGACCCCGCCGGTGCCGAAGCCCAAGCCGGTCCGGAAGGCTCCCGACGCCGCCACGCTGGCGCCGGCCCTGCCGATGCCGATGCCGGGCCCGCCGGTGACCAACGGGGAACTGACCGCCGATCAGGCCACCACCCATCTGGCGGCCATCGGATCCGACAACGCCGCCCAGGCGGCGATGCCGCCTAATGCCGCCCAGGCGGCGATGCCTTCCATGGGCGGCACGCCCACCCAACCCGCAACCACCAACGCCGACCCCGACAGTCTTGTCGGGCTGGACGAAGTCCAGACTCTCAAACTCCTGGGGTCCCCCGTTGCACGGGAAGAGGCGCCTCCCGCCAAGATCTGGCGGTATGCCAAGGGCGATTGCACCCTCAAGGTGTTCTTCTTCATGGATATGACCTCGTCCCAGGACTTCCGCGCCCTCTCTTACGATATGAAGAGCAGCCAAAATGTCCCTGACGCCGACCACCGATGCTTCGCCCAACTCCTCGCTCAAGCTGACCCAGGGCGCCCTGTCCGCGCCGGGGTTCAGTAAGGCGGAGTCGAACAAGGGAATGTCCGCAATGACCGAACCGACCATTGCCCGCATCGCTCTGGTGGACGACGACGACCTGTTCCGTGAGTCGCTCAGCCTCAACCTCGGCGACGAGGGGTACGAGGTCATCACCTTCGACCGCGGCGAACCGGCGCTCGACTTCTTCGCCGAAGGCGGGTCGGTCGACATCGTCCTCCTCGACTGGCGCATGCCCAAGCTGGACGGCATCGACGTCCTGCGCCAGATGCGCGCCCGCGGCATCGCCACGCCGGTCATCTTCCTGACCGTGCTGTCCGACCAGATTTACGAAGAGGCCGCCCTGGCCGGCGGCGCGCTGGACTTCGTCGAGAAGTCGCGCAGCCTGTCGATCCTGCTGAAGCGCATGCGCCTGATCCTGGATGGCATCAAGGGCGACGCCACCAAGGGCGCCGAGGATGCGGAGGCCGGCGGCAACAGCACCAGCCACCGGCTGGGCGAGCTGGAGCTGCGCCTGGACAACAGCCGCGCCTTCTGGAAGGGCAAGCGCATCGACCTGACGCTGACCGAGTTCAACATCGTCAAGCTGATGTCGACCCGTCCGGAAGAGGACGTGTCCTACCGCGAGATCTACGACCTCGTCCACGGCAAGGGCTTCGTCGCCGGCTACGGCCCGTCGGGCTACCGTGCCAACGTCCGCGCCTTCATCAAGCGCATCCGCCAGAAGTTCCGGTCGGTCGACGCGACCTTCGCCTGCATCGAGAACTATCCGGGCTTCGGCTATCGCTGGGGCAAGGGTGAGAACGCGGCCAACCAGGGCCGCGATGAAGATGGTATCGGCGAGGATATGCTGATCGATGGCGCTGCTGCCGACTGACCTCGCGTTGCGGGCGCCCCGACGGGCGTCCGCCCGCCTGCTCTGGCTCTGGCGCTCGATGGCGAGCCGCCTGCTGCTGCTCACCCTTGTCTTCATCGCAGTGCCGGTCCTGCTCTATGACCAGTTCCAGCGCGCCGACGAGGCGTCGCAGCAGCTTCTGCTGAAAAGCGCCCAGCGCCAGGGCGAGCTGATCGCCCGCGCGCTGGAACCCGAACTGCTGGGCGTCGACCGCACCGCCCTTCCCAGCCTGAGCATCGCGCTCGCCCGCTATGGCGACGACCGCACGCGGCTGAAGCTGCTGGTGCGTCCGCGCGTGACCGCCACCGGCGCCGCCACCACCCCGTCCGGGGCCAAGGCCGGGCCGGAGCCCTTCTTCTACGTCGCCGCGGCCCCCAGCCTGTCCACCGCCGACATCGACGCCGAACGGCGCCTGCTGCTCGAACAGGGCGTGCTGGACCGTCTGGGGTCGAGCTGCGCCGGCAATGCGACGCTGGCGATGCGCGTCCCCCATCTGGAAGGCGGGGAGGAGGTGCTGTCCTCCATCACCCCGATCAAGACCAGTTTCGGCTGCTGGGCGCTGGTGACCAGCCACGCGACGGAAGCCTACATCTCCTCCTCCATCGGCCGCCCATACTGGAGCACGCCGGCGGTCCAGGCCGCCGCCGCCATCTATCTGGCGATGGCCGCCCTGGTGCTGGCGGTGCTGGCCGGCATCTGGCGCAACCTGAACCGCTTCGGCGATCTGGCCCGCCGCATCGTCGGCGGCGACGATACGCCCGAACGCGGCGACCGCGACGCCTCCTTCGCCGCGCGCAACACCGTGCCGGAATTGGCCGGCGTGGCCGAGGATTTCGACCGGCTGGTCTCCACGCTGCGCGACAGCGCCCAATCGCTGCGCCGTGCCGCCGAGGACAACGCCCATGCCTTCAAGACGCCGATCGCCGTGATCCGCCAGTCGGTGGAGCCGCTGCGCCGCGCCCTGCCGGCGGAGAACGCCCGCAGCCAGCGCGCCCTGACGATGATCGAGAAGTCGCTGGACAAGCTGGACGGGCTGGTGTCCTTCGCCCGCCGCATGGACGAGGCGGCGGCCGACCTGCTGGCCCCCGCGCGTCGCCGGGTCGATTTGTCGTCGCTGGTGGAACGGATGGCCGGCGGCTATACCGGGCTGCTGGCCGAACGCCGCCTGCACATGCGCTCGCGCATCGATGCCGGGCTGGTGGTGCGGGCCAGCGAAGAGACGCTGGAGACCATCGTCGAGAATCTGGTGGAGAACGCCGTCAGCTTCTCGCCGCCCGACGGGACGGTCAGCGTCCGCCTGACCCGCAGCGGCTCCCAGGGCGCAATGATGGCCGAACTGGTCGTGGACGA
Source organism: Azospirillum sp. TSH20 (assembly GCF_003115935.1). Lineage (NCBI taxonomy): Bacteria > Pseudomonadati > Pseudomonadota > Alphaproteobacteria > Rhodospirillales > Azospirillaceae > Azospirillum > Azospirillum sp. TSH20. The sequence continues at coordinate 13,269 of NZ_LGQU01000045.1, read as the reverse complement.
CGAAGGGCCGGGTGTCGATCCCGCCAACCTGGATCGCATCTTCGAGCGCTATTTCTCCCACCGCGAACCCGGCCGCGGCATGCCGGAGGACGAGGCGGCGGCGCATCAGGCCGGCGCGGCCCATTTCGGCATCGGGCTGTGGATCGTCCGGCGCAACATCGAGGCCTTCGGCGGCCGTGTCCGCGCCGAGAACCGTCCCACCGGCGGCCTGCGCATGACGGTGGCCCTGCCGCTGGCGGCCTGATCGGCTGTACTGCGGCGTCCCAAGCGACATTCGGGGCGAACGGGCTTCGGATCTGCGGCGTCTTCGCCGCTCCGGCTATGGTCCGGCATGGCCTGATCCCGTTTTTTCCGTTAGGATCGGGGCTGCCAGCCGAACAGCATTCCGAGCCGCCGATGGACCGCAATCTCGATTCCACCGACATCAAGATCCTGCGCGAACTGCAGGATGACGGCCGCCTCAGCAATGTGGAACTGGCCCGCCGCATCAACCTCAGCCCGGCCGCCTGCCTGGAGCGGGTGAAGCGGCTGCAGGCCGACGGCATCATCCAGCGCTATGTCGCGCTGCTCGACCCGCACCGGCTGGAAGCGGGAATGCTGGTCTTCGTCGAGGTGGTGCTGGACCGCACCACGCCCGACAATTTCGACGATTTCAAGGCCACCGTGCTGCGCATGCCGCAGATCATGGAATGCCACATGGTGGCCGGCGGCTTCGACTATCTGGTCAAGGCCCGCGTGCGCGACATGAACGAATACCGCCTGTTCCTGGGCGAACTGCTGTCCACCGCCCGCGGCGTGCGGGAAACCCACACCTACGCCGTGATGGAAGAGGTGAAGAGCGTCACCGCGATCCCGCTGGATGGGCTGTCCAACGGGTCGTTACGCGGGTGAATGGTCAGACAGCAAAGCATTTTCCAAATTGCACAGTGGCTTAGAGCCGGCTGTCCATTCTGGACGCATTTTGCGAAAATTGTGGCGGGCCAATTTTACACCGACCTTACAGTTCAACGCGGCGTTTGTTCATTTGCCAACATTATGACGCGGCATGCCACTTGCAGCGGAGGGGCAGGCCCGGGAGGCGATCGATGAGTCGCCCGGCGGTTGCGATGCCGTCTGCATCCCCGGCCATTTCCTTCGAGACTTTGGCTGGAGCGGAGCCGCCTCATGCGCGTGAACACACCGATCACCGACCGGGAAGTCCATCTGACCGAGGGGGTTCCCCTGGTGTCCCGCACCGACACCGGCGGGCGCATCACCTTCGTGAACCAGGCCTTCGTCGAGATCAGCGGCTTTGACGAACATGAGCTGATCGGCGCCCCCCACAACCTCGTCCGCCACCCCCACATGCCGAAGGAGGCCTTCGCCGACCTGTGGGCGACGGTGAAGAAGGGACGGCCCTGGGAAGGGCTGGTGAAGAACCGGACCAGGGGCGGCGATTACTATTGGGTGCGGGCCAACGTCACCCCGGTGGTCGAGAACGGCGCCGTCACCGGCTATATCTCGATCCGCTCCAAGCCCTCGCGCGAGGAAGTCGCGGCGGCCGAGGCGCTGTATGCGGAGATGCGCGACGGCCGCGCCGCGCTGGCGCTGGAGGAAGGCGCCCTGGTGCGGAAGAGCCGCACCGGCCGGGCCGCCGCCTTCGCCTGGACCAGCCTGTCGGGGCGCATGGCCGCGGTGTTCGGGCTGCTGATCCTCGCCATGCTGCTGGCGGGCTGGCTCGGCCTGGACGGCATGTCGAATTCCAACCGGTCGCTGCGCACCGTGTATGAGGACCGCACGGTTCCCGCCTATCAGATCGGCGAGATCCAGAACCTCGCCCGCGACAGCCGGCAGCGCCTGACCGACCTCGCCGCCGACCTGCGGGCGGAAAGCGGCGCCGGCGACCTCGCCGCGGTGGAGGCCGCGGTGGAGAAGGAGGTGGCGGACAACGGCGCGGCGATGCGGCGCCTGCTGGCCGACTATCTGGCGACCTATCTGACCCCGGAAGAGGCCGTCCTCGCCGAGACATTCAAGCCGCTGGTCGGGACCTATCTGCAGCGCGGGATCGAACCGGCGCTGGCGCTGGCGAAGCGGAAGGATGCCGCCGCGCTGGATGCCCATCTGCGCAGCGCCGTCCGCCCGGCCTTCGCCGACCTGCGCCGGGTGTCCGACGCCCTGCTGGAGCTTCAGATCCGGGTTGCCCGGGAAGAGTTCGACAACGCGGAACGGGATTACGGACGCCGCGTCGTCCAGGTCGCCGTGGCGATGCTGCTGAGCGCCCTGCTCGCCGCCCTGTTCGGCTGGGCGATCCTTCGCACGGTGCGCCGTCCGCTGGCGCTGCTGGAACGGACCTTCGAGCGCATCGCCCGCGGCGCCCTGACCGACCCGATGCCGGCCGTCGGCGTGCCGGAGTTCCGCCGCGTGGCGTCGGAGCTGAACGCCATGAAGGCGAAGCTGGCCTATGGCATCCACGAGAAGCACGAGACCGAGATGCGCCAGAAGGCGCTGACTCGCCAAGCCCTGCTGGAAACCTGCAAGTCCATTGAAGGCGACCTCGATTCCACCTGGATGGGCGTGGAACTGGCGAGCCGGCGGGCCGGCGACGGCATCCGGCACCTGATGCAGTCTCTGGGCGTGGTGCGGGAGAACACCGTCGTGGTGTCGGCCGCCTCCGAACAGGCCAGCGCCAACGCCCAGTCGGTCGCCGCCGCGACGGAGGAGCTGAACTCCGCCGGGCACGAGATCGCCCGGCAGGCGGCGCGCTCCAGCGAGGTGGCGCGGCGCGCGGTGGACAGCGCCCGCGGCTCCGCCACCGCCATCGGCCAGATGGAGGTCGCGACGGAGGAGATCGCCAAGGTCGCCAGCCTCATCAACTCCATCGCCGGCCAGACCAACCTGCTGGCGCTGAACGCCACCATCGAGGCCGCGCGGGCGGGGGAGGCCGGCAAGGGCTTCGCCGTCGTCGCCAGCGAGGTCAAGACGCTTGCCAACCAGACGGCGAAGGCGACCGAGGACATCGCCCGCCAGATCGAGCAGCTCAAACAGGCGGTCGGCGGCAGCGTCACCGCGATCCAGACCGTCATCTCGGTGATCGAGGAGATCGACGAGGCCGCCGCCGCGACCGCCGCCGCGGTGGAGGAGCAGTCGGCCGCCAACGCCGAGATCGGGCGCAGCGCCACCAACTCGGCCGGCGGCGCCTCCCAGGTGTCGGGCAGCGTGCTGCACATCCGCGACCAGACCGACGAGATCACCGGCATCGCCACCGACGTCAGCCGCCGCATGACCGACACCCAGGGCGCGGTGGCCGACCTGAAGCGCCGGCTGGTCATCGCGCTGCGCCAGTCGGTGGCGGGCGACCGCCGCGTCTCCAACCGCATCCCGTGCGAGGAGCCGATCGGCCTGACCGTGGCCGGCGACCGCCGCACCGTCACCATGCTCGACCTGTCGCTGGACGGGCTGCTGGTGGACAGCAAGGGGCTTTCGGAACTGGCCGAGCAGACGCGGCTGACCGTGACCCTGCGCGACGTCGGCGACCTGCCGGCCATCGTCGCCGGGATCAGCGACCTCGGCCTGCATCTGGCCTTCGACGAGCTGTCGGACGCGCAGTCCAACCGGCTGGAGCGCGCCTACGACGCGATGATCGAGGCGGATTCCGCGATCATCCAGTCCGCCCAGAACACCGCGGCGGCCCTGGCCAAGGCGCTGGAGGGAGCGCTGTCCAACGGCAGCATCGGCGAGGAGGCGCTGTTCTCGACAGAGTTGGAGACCATCCCCGGCACCGAGCCGGAACAGTGCATCGCCCCCTTCACCGAACTGACCGACCGGCTGTTCCCGGCGATCCAGGAGCCGGTGCTGGCCTCCAATCCGCGCTTCCAGTTCTGTGCCGCGGTCAACGCCGTCGGCTATCTGCCGACCCACAACGCCCGCTATTCCGAACCGCAGCGGCCGGGCGACGCCGCCTGGAACGCCGGCCATTGCCGCAACCGCCGCGTCTTCGCCGACCGCTCCGGCCTCGCCGCCGCCCGCAACACCCGTCCGTTCCTGCTGCAGGCCTACCGCCGCGACATGGGCGGCGGCCAGATGGTGCGCCTGAAGGAGGTCGATGCGCCGATCGTCGTGCGCGGCCGTCACTGGGGCAACCTGCGGCTGGCCTATATGCCGTAAGCGCCTCAGAGCGCGATCAGCCGCAGCGCGAGCGCCTGGGCGACCGCGTGGCTGCGGGAGTGGACCGACAGCTTGCGCATGCAGTTCTTGACGTGGAAGTTGGCGGTGTTCTCGCTGATGCCGAGGATGATGCCGATTTCAGCCGCCGTCTTGCCGCGGGCCGACCAGGACAGGCAGTCGCGTTCGCGGCCGGTCAGCCGCGGCGGCTCTGCGGCGGGCAGGCTGCTCTCCACCCCCCGCAGCTGGACGATCCGGTCGTTGCAGTAGAGCATGAACATGCTGAGCGGGAAGCGGACCCGCTCGACGGTGCGGGCGAACTCCTCGGCCGTACCGGTCCAGAACAGCGTCGTCAGCGCCGACACCGGCGACCCCGTCCGCGACACGCCGTGGAAAGGGATCGTCAGCCCGTCGCGATAGCCGTGATCGGCGGCGAAGCCGATCACCCGAGTGATCGCGTCGGACATCGCCGGGTCCAGCGTGCCGGATCTCAACCTATCGACCGCTTCGCTCCAGGAAAAGGCGACGTTGGATAGCTTGGCCGTCTGGGCGACCGGGTCGATCTCGTACAGGCGCTCGTCCGAATAACCGGCGATGAAGTCCTCGCGCGCAGTCGTCAGGTAGAAGGGGATCACGACCTCGCACCCCGGCTCGCCGATGCCGCGGATGTCGAGGTGGCTGAAGCCTGAAAATCCGGTGCGGTCCGCAACCTCGTTCATCAGGCGGACGACGTCGCCGATCGTCATGCAGGAATTCAGCCGCCCGATATCGTCGAAGAACATGTTCGGCATGCTGTGCAGGCTCCTCCATCATCCGGTCTTTCCTGGCGTTTCGTTCCCGGTCCCGGCCCGCTGCCGTCCGGCGGGTGGGTGGGCTTGCCAGATCTCGCCCTACCAGATCTGGTAGTCGCCCTTTGCGGGAAAAATGCTTACAGGAATATGCCGAAAGCCGCAGTTGCGGCATTTCAACTCACCCTAGTGGGTATCGGTGCCACGAACTCAACGAATCGGCTCCATCCTGCGGTTTGTCGGCCGCAAGATGGACGAAAGCAATGCAGGGATGCAGCGGTGATGCCGGAATGGACACTGAACTATATGCGCTGAAAGCCATCGACGAATTAGGCAAAACTAATAGAAACGGCCCATCACCGGCCATCGATGACCGTTCAAGATTTTGCTGATGAACGGGACCACCACGACCAGGGGCGCATCAAGACTGAAGTTGCGACAACGGGACGCATTTTAATCTGCATATTTGTTTTTGACTAAAATGATTGCATTTCGCACCATCCGCAAGTTGCGGATGCAATTGACAAAGAAGCCGAGAATTGAGTCGGACAATTCCAGAACGTCCCATTTCCCGACAGACGGTGACCCGAGGGCCCGCCACACAGGGGGGCTTCCCGCTTGTCCGGCGATCCTGCCGCACCCTCCACCCGCTCCCGAATTGACCGGGCCCATCCCGGAAGGACACGCGATGCCGATCAGCACCGCCGGCCGCGCCGGCATTCTTCTCGCCCTGGCCTGCAGCCTGCCGCTGCTGGCGTCCTGCCAGACCGTCCGCCGCCCCTATCCTGAAATCTATGTGCCGTCGGCGATTTATGCCCAGCAGCGCGGCTGGCTGGTCGAGCGCTACACCCCGACCAATCCCGGCGCCGTGCCCTATTGCGTCGCGTCGAAGCAGTCGCCGGCGCAGGAACTGGCATTCATCGCCACCCGGACCAACACCGGCCTGTCAATGAACAAGACGGGCGTGCCGGTGATGGCGACGGCGACCTATCCGATCGAGATCGTGTTCGACAGCGGCAATGTCCATCATGTGCAGGCAAAGCCGGGCGGCTTCGGCATGCTGATCGCGCCGCTCGGCGGACCGGAGGTCGGGGCGGTGCTGTCCCGCTTCGCTTCGGCCGGCACGGTGGCGCTGGCGGTGCCGGGCCTCGGCATCCGCAAGCTGTACGATCTGGACGGGTCGAGCTGGGCCATCGGCAAGCTGTCGGAGTGCATCGGCGCGCCGTCGCGCACCAAGCATGCGCCGACCAAGCCGGCGCCCGGGTCGGTGCAGTCCGGCGGCCCGTCGCCGTCGGGTAAGGCGCCGTCGGCCGGCCCGGCCCCGCAGCTCGAAACCATCGCGCCCGAGACGCCGGCTCCCGCCTACAGCCCGGCTCCGGCTCCGGCCCAGTCGCCTGCCCCGGCGGCCCCGGCTTCCGGCGGCATCGACCTCGACATGCAGATCGACCAGCCCATCGACCTGGACGAACCGAAGCGCTGATCCGTCCGCCAACGGAATGGCGGCTGCAATGGCGGCGGTCCGATGGGGGAACTCGGATCGCCGCCCACCAAACGGAATGGAATGGGGGTATTCATGGAAGGTTCGGTTCTCACCTTTAACGAGGCGGCGCAGGAAGGCCTGATCCGCACGGCGGAAGGCAAGCGCTTCCGTTTCGGGCGCTCCGACTGGAAGGACAACTCCGTGCCGTCCGCCGGGCTCAGCGTCGACTTCATGGCGGAGGAGGACTTCGCCCGTGACATCTACTGCCTGAAGGGCGGCGCCTCGTCGCTGGACGAGGCGTTCGGCAAGGCCAACACGGCGCTGCAATCGGCTTTGAAGGGGGCGGCCTTGAAGGGGACGACCCTGAAGGGTGGCCCTGGCCTGTCCGAACATCCGGTGGTCAAGCGGCTGAAGGCGGCACCGGTGCTGTCCTGGTCGATCCTGATCGTGCTGGGCTGCATCCTGCCGCTGTTCGGGCTGATGGGCGATTCGATCTCGATCCTGTCGATCGGCAAGATCGTCAACACCATCACCGACAGCGCCCGGCTGTTCGGCGGCTTCTCCGGCCGCCCGACCAGCGTCCCGGTCCAGATCTACCTGCTCTATCTGCTGTACCTGATCCCGCTTTCGGCCGCCTACAACGTCTATGGCGAGGTCACCGGCAAGCCGCAGAAGGCGGCGCAATGGGCGGCGGCGGTCCTTCCCTTCGTGATGACGCTGCTTCTCCTGACCGACGACATCGGCCGCCGGGCGCTCTTCGACTTCGTGCGCTTCGGCTATTTCGTCCTGATGGCCGGTGCCGCCGGGCTCGGCTGGCATCTGGTGATGGAGCGCAAGCGCACCTGACGGCCGCCTTCGGGCCAATCGCGCGGAAATACGCCTGACCCGGACGCCGCCCCTTCGTGGGCGGCGACGGACATGCAGTGGGGATGTCTCGTGAAACAGCTATTGATGCCGCCCCTGGCGCTCGGCCTGCTGCTCTCGCTCGCCTCGGCGGCGGGTGCGGCGGAAGACGGCCGGCGCCTCGCCTTTTCCGGAGCCCTGAAGGTCGAGATCCTCGCCGACGGGCCGTCCTGGTGCGCCGACCGCGCCGCACTCAAGGTGGTCGCCGAGGACAGGGGACTGTTCGCGACGGACGACTTCGCATCGCTGGTCCGCCGCATCGGCTCCATGGTCCTGCCGAAGGAATGCCCGGCCGCCGGCCGCGCCGCGCTCGTCGGGGTGGAGAAGGCCAGCGGCGCCGTCGTCTGGCGCGGCGAGGCCACCGCGGCCAGCGACTGGACGGTGGTGGCCGCCGGACCGTCCACGCCCGCGCCGGTCCTCCAGCCGGCACTTGCTCCGGCACCCGCTCCAGCAGCCGTGCCCGCCCAGCCCGTTCTGGAGATCGGCAAGAACTATCCCGGCATGCTGCTTCTGCTTCTGCGGCGGAACGCGACGCTGGCGGCGGATACCGGAACCCTGTCCTGGTGGGCCGGGCACCGCTTCAACCGCGAGTACCAGCAGGTCCGCTATCAGGAGTTCAAGCTCCAACCCCTTCTGGAGCGGGCCAAGGCCGATCTGTCGGCCGCCATCGGCCATGCCGATCCCGACCGCGTGACCATCGTCTACCGCACCGAATTCCAGCCCTACGACTTCGCGACCCAGCGTTTCCCGATCACGCAGAAGATCACCTCGCTGTCGGTCCAGCCCAGCTGGTGCTGCGTCGACTCCAAGCTGCCGAACAACATCACGGTCGAGGTCGACGGGCTGGACGCCATCGCCGGCATTCCGATGGACCGCGGATCGGCGCAGTCCTTCGCCGAAGGGCGCACGAGCTACGGGTCGGTCGACCGGACGCTGATGATCGGCGCCACGCTGAAGATCGACCCGGCCGGCTTCAAGTCCGACGGCTGGCGCGGGACGACGACCTCGGCGAAGCTGGAAAGCGCGGTCATCTATGCCGACCGCGATGCCACCACCGTGCTGTACCGCTTCGACGAGCGGGCGCTGGCGGGCATGTTCGCCGAGCGGGACGCCCGCAAGGCCGCCGCCGCCAAGGCGGAGCAGGAGCGCCAGCGCGAGCAGGAGCGTCAGCGGATGATCGCCCAGCGCGACCAGGACATCCGCACCCTGGCCTCCCTGCCGGCCGGCGCCCGGCTGGCCAACCTGATGCAGCCCGGCCGGATCGAGTATGGCGCCCGGCTGAACAGCCTGCGCGACGCCCGCGCCAATGCCCTGCTCCAGGGTCAACCGGTGGCCGTCACCATGCTGGTCCAGGCCGGTGCCGGCGGGCGGAGCGGCGTCGACACCAGATGGCCGGGCAAGCTGCAGGTCAGCGTGCCGGAGAACGGGCCGGAGCTGAAGACGGACGGCTGGTACGTGGTCCGCGGCGAGCTGACGGTCCCCGAAGGCGGCGACACGCTGCCGCCGGCCACGCTGGAAGCGGCGGCCGTCCACGCCTGCGCCAGGGCGGAATGCGCCGACGCGGCGGACGCCACCTTCATCGTCGACCAGAAGCTCGCCGCGGCGGGCCTGTCCAAAGGAGCCTTCTGATGAAGGTCAGCAAGAAGCTCGTTTCGGCGCTCGTCCTCGGCGCCCTGGTCGTGGCCGGCGGCGGCTGGGTCCTGGCGAAGCAGCATGCCACCGCCCAGGCCCGCGATCTGGTCGACGGTTTCCTGATCCGCGAAGGGCTGAACGGCCGCGTCAGCTATGCCGACCTGTCGGCATCGCCCTTCGGGTCGGTCAGCCTGCTGGGGGTGACGGTCACCCTGTCGCCGGATGCCGTTGTCCGCGCCACCAGCGTGGACGTGTCCGACATCGCCCTGCAGAACGGCGAGGTCCGCAAGGCCCGGCTGTCGGCCAGCGACGCCGACGTGCCGGTGCTGGCGATGGCGCGGGCCAACCGCTACAACCCTGTCCTGCGCGACCTCGTCAGCCTCGGCTACACCAGCCTGCGCGGCGACGTCTCGCTCCTGCTGGACTACGACGACCAACGGCAGTCGCTGTTCGTGGAAACCAGCGGCAGCGTGCGGGATGCCGGCGGCTGGAACGCGCGGCTGCGGGTGGAGGGGGTCGACCCGGCGATGGTGGCGACCGCCCGCCGTCTGGCCTCCGGCAGCTTCAACCCGCTGGAACTGATGGGCGCCGCCACCCAGAACATGGACATGCTGTTCCGCGTGGCGCTGGCCGAGGCCGACGTGACGGTCGACAACAGCGGCGTCCGCCGCCGCGAGCGCGAGATCGTGGCCACCGACTTCCCGCCGAAGGAGGACCCGTCCGCCCAGCGCCGCCCGCCGCTGGACCCGACGGCGCTGATCCGCGCCGGCATGGCGCCGGAAGCGGCGAGGATGTCGGCCGTCGCCATGGGCAACTGGGTGAAGGACGGCGGCAAGCTGCGGGTGGCGACCGGGCTGCCGCGGCCCGTGCCGATGTTCAAGCGCGGCGGCCCCTTCTCGCCGATCGAGCCGATCTTCGATTCCCCCGAAGGCTTCCTGGCCGTGACCAAGGCGACGATCAGCAACTGACCGGCAACCGCCGGCCTGCATCCACGGGTGACCTCATGATGATCGGGCATTTCCTCAAGGCGGCGGCGCTGGGCATGGTGGCCGCGTCGCTGGCCGCCCCGGTGACGGCGGGGGCCGCGGCGGCGGAAGGTCCGTCGGCCAGGGTTTCCGCCGCTGACCTGCTGATCGACCCCGCGGGGCTGCGCGGCAAAACGGTCGAGGTGAGCGGCGCGGTCGCCGCCTTCGCCAACATCTTCCAGATGCAGGACGAGCGGTCGGGGCAGGGGATCCAGTTCTCCAGCAACGACCGCAACATCCGGGCCTTCCTGCTGAACAACTGCACCATCCGCAGCGACAGCGAGCCGCTGAAATGCGACGGCCAGCTGACCGGGCAGGTCGGCGCCGGTCCCTTCCTCGACCGCATCGATTCGATCGCCCTGCGCGCCCGCGCCACCGGCGAGCGGATCCAGTGGCCGGCCGCGGCGGTTCCGCAAGTGGTCGCCCGCCCGCCCGCCGGCCCGTCCGCCATCCCGCAAACCGTCCCGGTCCCGGCGCCTGCCGGGGACCGTGCGCTGGTGGACGATGCGACCATCGCCGAACAGGCTGCCCGGATCGCCCGCCTCTACAAGACCGGCGGCCTGAAGGGGCTGGACCGCGAGGTTTCCGTCTGCAGCCGGGAGGCGACGGCCGACACCCCGTCGCTGTCGCGGGTGCGGGCCTGTTTCGCCGCGGAGATCGCGTCGGCGATCGTCGCGATCCCGCAGACCGATGGTCGCAAGGGAATTCCCGCCCTGCTGATACGCCCATCCTACGAAGAGCGGTTGAAGGACCAGCTCGACACGCTCGGTGTCGCAGGCGCCGACCGTCCGGCCGTGCTTGCCGGCATGGTCGCCCGCGTCACGGCGGCGCTTCCCGCCGAACTGCGGCCGAAGGCGGGGAAATTCACCTTCCCGGGCGCCCATGCGGCGGCCGACGGCGTGGCGAACGGCGTGCCGCTGCAGGGCGATCCCGCGGTGAAGGGCGAGGTCTATGAGGGGATGACCGACGGCGCCGACGGCAGCCTGTTCCTGCGTGAGAAGGGCAACGGCGGCTATTTCGTCAGCATGGGCATGGGGTCCCGCAACTGCGCCGGCAGCATTCGCGGCCATGCGACAGTCCACGGTAACAGCCTGATCCTGCGCCTGAAAGAGGTGGCGGACATGCCCGACTGCGTGCTGACCGTGCGCAAGTCGGGACGCACGGTCACCGTGTCGGAGGAACATTGCATGGGCTTCCACGGCGCGTCCTGCGCCTTCGACGGGACGCTGACCCGCAAGCAGTGAGCCGGCCGGGGCAGGCGGTCCTTTACCCCGCCGGCACCAGCACGTCGGCGCAGATCGCCCGCACCACCTCGGCGCGGTCGGCCGCGGCACCGGGGGCGAGAAGGCCCTGGCCGAAGGCGAAGGCGTAGAACAGGTAGGCGCGAGCGAAGGCCTGATCGGAGGGCAGGCCCAGCGCCACGAACAGGCCGGCGACGCTGTGCAGGCGCTCGCGGTCGACCTCGGCGATCACGCTTTCCGCCTCCGGCGCGCGGCGGGCCCAGTCGCGCACCGCCAGTTCTATCGCCATGCCGCGCGGCTTGCTGCCGCCGTAGAGCGCCAGCAGGTCACGCAGCTGCTGCGCCGGCTCGCGGCCGTCCAGCCGGGTCTGTTCCTTGATGGCGGCGATGCGGCCCGTCTTCCAGCTGTCGAGCAGGGCGTTCATCAGGTCGGTGCGGTCGCGGAAATGCCAATAGAAGCTGCCCTTGGTCACCTTCAGGGCCTTGGCCAGCAACTCCACCCGCACCTTGTCGACGCCGCCTTCGGCCAGTGCCGCGAAGGCGGCGGCCAGCCAGGATTCGCGGTTCTTCGTCTTGGATTCCATACCCGTCCTTCGCGCTTTCCGCCGCCCTGGCCCGCTTCCACAACTCCGGTGGCGATCTATACCCGAAAAGGAGGGCCGCTGACTATTCGCCCTGCTGCATCTGGATCGCGTCGGACGCCCGGCCGCGATAGTGGATGTTGCCGTCGGCGTCCAGGAAGGCGCGGTCGCCGGTCAGGTAATAGCGCCGGCCATGGCGGAAGCGCTGGGCGGTGCGCTCCGGGTTGTTGGCGTAGGATTCGAACCAGAACAGCGGGGAATGGTCGACGTCGATGGCGATCTCCCCGGCGCCACCCACCGGCGCCTCGCGCCCGTCGGGATCGAGGATGACGACGCGGAAGCCCGGCATCGGCCGGCCAAGCGAGCCGCTGGGCGGCTGGACCGCATCGCCATCCTCCGGCGCGTCGGAGTCGTAGCGGCCGATTCCGTCGGGGTCGTACCTGTTGACGATGAAGATGCCGGTCTCGCGCTGGCCATACTGGTCGAGCAGCGGGACCTTCACCGTCCGGTTGGCCCAGGCGATCAGGTCGGGCGGTAGCGGCTCGCCCACCACCGACAGGATGCGCAAGGCGAACTGGTGCGACACGCCGGGATCGGCGCCGTGCCAGGCGCGGATCTGCGACGGCGCGGCGGTCAGGTTGGTGACGCCGAACTTGGTCAGCATGCGGTAGCCCTGCCGCACGTCGTACGGCCCATCGCAGAAGATCGTCGTCCGCCCCAGCAGCAGCGGCCCGACCAGACCGTAATAGGCGCCATAGGCCCAGCCGGGATCGGCCATGTTCCAATAGATGTCGTCGTCGCGCAGATCGAGGCCGATGCGCATGTACTGCTCGATCCCCGACAGCGCCTTGACCGGCAGGGACACGCCCAGCGGCGTCGGTTCGGATTCCGACGTGTAGATCAGGGCGAAGGCGTCGCCTTCGCGGTAGCGTGCCACCTCGGCCAGCGGGGCGGCCTCGTGCAGCGACGACCAGAAGGGCACGGCGTCGGGACCGAAGGCCTCGTCACCCTCCACCGTCACCACCGGGCGGGTGTTGTCGCGCGGCACCTTGCGGCGCAGGAAACCGTTGGTGACGATGGCGCGCGCGTCGCTGTCGGCCAGCCGGTAGGCGACGGCCGATGCGGTGTAGGTGGTGAACAGCGGCATATAGACGCCACCCAGCCGCCAGATCGCCAGCGCGGTGATCAGCAGCTCCGGTCCCTTGGGCAGCAGGACCGCCACCCGGTCGCCCGCGCCGACCCCCATGCCGGCCAGCACGGTGGCGAAGCGCGCCGAATCGCGGGCCAGCCGGGCGAAGCTCAGCTCCGTCGTCTGGCCGGCGACGCTTTCATGCAGCAGCGCCGCCCGCGCGCCGTCGGCGGCGCGGACATGGCGGTCGCACAGCAGCGTCGCCAGCGCGATGGACTCGCCGCGATATTCCGCACGCAGGAAGGCCGAGGGCCGCACCATCAGGGCGGGTGGCGGGGGTGGCGCCGGCGG
>NZ_LGQU01000071.1:0-21340 GCF_003115935.1 Azospirillum sp. TSH20 | reverse complement strand
CCGTGATCACGGGGGAGAGGCTGATGACGGGGCCGTCTTCCGGCCATTCCAATCGTCGTTAGGCGGTTATCGTAATTGGCGTCGTGCAAGCAGGGCCGCACAGTCGGCAAACGCGGTGGCGTCGGCAGGGCACAACGCGATTAGGCGCCTGAGGCACGCCAGCCCGGCCTTGCGATCTCCAGCCTTCGTCACGGCCTTGGCCAGCAAGCGCCACCCATCGCTGTTCACTGGGTCGGTGCGCAGGACAAGGCGATACAGCGTCATCGCCTCCTCCAGGCGCCCGGCGGTGTGGTGATCCGCCGCCAGACGCAGAACGTCGCCGGTCGTCGCCATGAGTCTGGTGGTCCAATACCGTTGTGCAGCCCGAAGCGCATCCTTAATGCGCCACGGTGAGGCTGACCAGGACAATTCACCACCCGAACAGCCACCCCACGCGAGCATTGATCCGGACGGTTCACCAGGGAACGGAATGGCCGATGATCCGGGACTGCCGATGCACACACGAGTTATCGTATGAAAGCTGCTGGTGCTGGGTGGAGAGCATGTCGATGAAACGGCCCTCACCGCGACGTGCAGACGCTGGCCGCCCGCTGGGCGCTGGAGCATGGCGTGCCCTGCATTGCCAGCAATCTAAGATTGCGGTTGTGCGGCCGCGCCGCCGGCTTCGAGCGCAATACGCCACGGTGCGGGCGGCGGCTTTGGGCTGCGGACGGATGATCCTCATCGCCGACCGCGCGGATGCCGGCTCACACCAATGCGCTGCCTGAGGCCTGCGCCAGGGCTTGCGCATTTGATGCATCGCCGAACACCGGCTGCTGGACACCGACGACGGCGCCTTCCACCCCTCGGCCGGGTGAGGCGGCAGCGATGGGCTTCCCTCCGGCGGTTCAAGGTGAAAGTCCCCCAGCCGGCCCGGACGCCCTGACCAATCCAACCAGGGTTGGCGCGGTGTCGCCGAACAGGGGACCACTCAGACCGATCGCGCCGGCAGCACGAGCACAATGGCAAAAGACCATATTTTCATGAACTATGATCATGTTTTTAAATCATGGCACCAAGTAAAGGATTTCGTCGGGACCACGCCCTCGGGACCGATCTGATGCGCTTGAGCGCAAGGAAACGCCGTGCCGCCGATCGCCGCACAGAGCATATCCCGTCGGAGCCGCACAGCCGACAAGGCCGCTTTGGTGCCCGCCCCCTCGCTCTCTCGCCCCCAAGTGCGATGCCCAGCGAGACCTTTCTCGGCGACGCCGATGGTACCGCCAGACCAGTCAGCCGCTGCGCAGGCGGGCGGTGCTTGATTGGACTAAAATCATAAGTTGTTTTGAACTGTTGACGCCGCCCGCCATCCGCGGCCACAGTGACGGGAACCGGCCGGACCGGCGCATCCGCATCACGGCTCCGACCGAAATGGCGGCGACCTTGAGGAGGAGCTCCTCCGGTCCGGCTTCCGCCACCGCGGCCTGGACTGGAAAAGCAGGGGTGCGCGCATGAAGACGCTCGTCGTGATGAACGAGAAGGGCGGGGTCGGCAAGACGACCATCGCCGCCCATGCCGGCTGGTACTTCGCCGAGCGCCTGCCCACCCTGGTCATCGACCTCGACCAGCAGGCCAACCTCTCCGACACGCTTGAGGCCCATGCCGGCACCGTCGACAGCGTCGAGCTGTTTGCCGAACCGACCCGGGTGCCGGCGATGGGCCCGCTCACGCTTGCCCGCTCCACCCGGACGCTGCTGGGGGTTGAGGGGGTGGGGCGCGGCTGCATCGAGGTCTTCCGCGACAGCCTCGCCGCCATGGCCGCCGATTACGGTGTGTGCGTGATCGACACGCCGCCTGCGCTGACCAACCGCAGCTTCGCCGCCCTGCTCGCCGCCGACGCTGTACTCGCGCCCATCGCCATCAACGACTATTCCATCCAGGGCGTGGCCGAGCTGTTGCGCGCCATCAAGGGGGTGGCGCGGCACTATCAGCGGCCCGAGCCGGAGTTCCTCGGGCTGCTGCCCTCGCTGTTCGATCGCAAGAGCCGGCGTGAACGCGCGCTGTTTGAAAGCTTCGCCGCCGAACTCGGCCAGCTGCTGTTCCCCGGCCTGCTTGCCAAGCGCGACCTCTATGCCCGGGCGGTGAGCGAGCGCCAGCCGGTGTGGGCGCTCACCGGCAGCGCCGCCCGCGAGGCGGCCGGGGAAATCCGCGGGGTCTTCGCCCATGTCGCCGGCCGCATGGAGATCGCCCCATGAGCACGCCCGCCACCACACGCGCCGCCATCGCCGCCGCCGCCTTCGCCAACCTACGCGCCGCCGTCGGCGAGGGCCGGGGCGAGGTCCTGACGCTGCCGATCGCCGCCATCGATGAGGACCCAGGCCAGCCGCGCCGCCAGTTCGATGCCGACGAGCTCGCAAGCCTCGCCGCCTCGATCAAGAGTCATGGGCTGGTCCAGCCGGTGGTGGTGCGCCCGGCGATCGACGGGCGCTACCAGCTGGTGGTGGGGGCACGGCGCCTGCGCGCCAGCAAGTTGGCTGGGCTCACCGACATCCCAGCGGTGCTGCGCCCGGCCGACGGCGACGTCTTCGCTGCCCAGTTGATCGAAAACCAGCAGCGCGCGCCCTTGCCCAACAGCGATCTGGCAGCCGCCATCGCCCGGCTGACCGAGGCTGGACAGACCATCGCCCAGATCGCCGCCCTGTGTGCACTCAAGGAGTATCAGGTCTCCGCCTTCCGGCAGGTGGACGCGTTCCCCCCGGCCTTGCGCCAGTGGCTCGACCACGCCGACATCCGCGCGCTCTATGAGCTCTACCGCCAATGGCGCCACACGCCCGACGCACTACTCGCCGCCCTGCCCACCACTGTGCCGGCGGACGGCACGCCCTTGACCGTCACTGAGGCCCGGCGCCTCATCGCCCGCCTTAGCGGCGCTTCAAGCGACACCCCATCCTCTGAGCCGCCATCCTCCACCACTGGGAGCCGAACAGACGAGACAACGCACAGAACATCTCCCACCAGCACGGTGGCCGCCGGACCGCAACAGCCAAGGCCTGGACAGGCCACAAGACCGAAGCCAGCGGAGCCTTCTTCATCACTGCGGCACCGGCCTCCAGAAGCCGCCCAACCCGTTCCGGTCTTCCTGGTCGCCGCCGCCGACGGACGGACTGGCCGCCTGGTTGCCGACCGCCGGGCCGACCGGGCCGGGGCGGCTTTGGTGGCCTATGATGAGGAGCTGCGGGAGGTGGAGGCCAGTGTGCTGCGGATCGTCGCAGTCATCTGAAGAACCACACCGATGAGCCAACGTCCGCCACGGCAGAACACCGGCATGCGCAGGCACAGAGCGTCGCCAAGCCCCCCGCCCTTGCCCTCCGTAAGCCGCCTGTCCGCACCCCTCTCGCCAGGCTCGGCAGCCATCTGCGCATAGCGGCGTTGGATGTCGGCTATTCCATGCAACGAGCCGTCGGGCAGCGAGATGACAACAGCATGGCGCACCTCTTCCGCTGCCACCTCCATTGCGTGGCGAATGGCATCATCGTAAAGGCGGAATTTCGTCACCCGCAGAGCGCCGAAATCATTTCGCATCGGTTCCCAAAGGATAAACTGCACAGCCTCCTCCCCACTGGCAGGCTATATGCAGCATCTGGTAAAAATATTTAATAAACATTAATGGATAATGATATTCCTAAATTGCTCAATATACAAGTATATTACTCAACTCCTTAATTAGGCCAGGGAAACACATCCTATGATGCAAAATTGTATATTCGCCCTCGAGAGGACCATGAGAGGGGCTTATGACTTGATTGTGAAAAAGGACTGAGACGCACCTGGGTCTGTTGCCCTGGGACAATCGAATATGGAGCGACGGTCTCTGCCCAGCACCTCACTACCGTGCAGAGCGATCAGTGCCTGCTCCTGTGCACATTCCAGCCCTACCGGTCAGACGCCGCCATGGCGACTTCGATGGGTGTGCGATGAGAACACCAACAAGAGCCCATCCTCAGCGGTCAGGCTCGGGCGCAGGACTGCCCGGCAGCAGGCGGGGTGCTGCGGCAGCAGTCATCCCCCATCTTTCTCCCACCGCGGTTGAAAAAGGGGGCGGGCATGCCGGCAAAACCAGGACAGACGATGGTCGGGGGCTATGTGGAGGCCGAGTTGGCCCGGCGCTTCGCCGTTTGGGCCCGGCAGACCGACGGCAGCAGCGCCGCAGCGTTGCGGCGGCTCATCACCCAGGCCATCGACGGTCATGAGCCGGCCCCGCCCTCGGGCAGCGGGACTGGGCGGCAGGTCGGGGTCCGCCTCAAGGCGGACGAGCATGCCGCCCTGGTGGTAGCGGCCGCCGCGCACGGCACCAGCCCGGCCAATTGGCTGCGTGCGCTGGCGCTGGTGCATCTGACCCGCCGGCCGCAGTGGAGCCCGGCCGAGCTGGAGGCGTTGCGCGCCATCTTCACCGAGCTGCGCGCCATCAGCACCAACCTCACGCGGCTGTCGGCGCACAGCCCCGATCACGCCGATCCCGAGCTCGCAAGCGAGATGGCTCAGGAGGCAGCCGACCGGGTGCGGCTGGAGATGCGCCGGGTTGTCGCCGTTCTGACGGGACATTTCGAGCAATGGGGGCTGCCGGATGCCGAGCGGCCGACCGCCACCGCCGGCTTTGCCGACCGTGGCACGGCCCCTGCCGGCACGGCGGCAACACACCGCCGACGCAAAAGGCGGGACGACCATGGCTGAGGACGGCAGGCTCAACCCCGACCCCGCGGCCGGGGCGGCGGGATGCAGAGGGAGGGCAGCGGCTCCAAAACCGCCTGCGCGTCCCGGCTCTGGCCGTCAGGTCCGCGTGCCGGCCGGGCCGGCCGGGCATCCTCCGGTGCCTGCCGCTCCCGCTCGGCACGCAAGGCCACGGCCAGGGCTTGGCGGCGGGTGAGCGGAACCGGCAGATCGGCGACAAAGCGGTGCAGCGCGCCGGCCAGTCGGCGATCGGCGGCATCCCCCTGCTCCAGCGCCTCGGCATGGCGCAGATAAGCCGCGCGCACCGCCGCATGCCGGGCCTGGAGGGCTTGGCTCCAAGCCGCCGGCTCCGGAGGGGCGACGCCACCGGCATCCGCCGCGGCCGCCTGCCGGATGGCGCGGTCAGCGTGCGGCTCCTCCCCGCGCTGTTCGGCCTTGCGGGCGGGTAGGGGGCTTGCCTTGCGCACCTGACCGCGCGCCAGCCGCGGCGTTGCCTCCGCGTCGATGCCGCGCCGACGCAGCTCGTCGGCAAAGCGCTCGCGCCAGAGCTGGAGCTCCTGGCGCCCCGGGGCCAGACGCCGGCCGTCATACCCGACCGCCCGCACCGTGACATGCACATGGGGATGGCCGGTGTCGTCATGGCGGACCATCAGCCAATCATAGCGACCGGCAAAGGTCGACCGCGCCCAGGAACGACCGGCATCCTCGACCGGGTCGGGCGGGGTGCCGGGCGGCATCGACAGGATGAAGGCCACGCTCTGGGCCGCGGCGGGATCGGTCGGATTGCGGGCTGCGGCGGCGTTGGCCAGCAGCCACTCCTCCCGCAGCGCCTCAAGCCGACCCTGGCCAGCGATGCGCTCGCCATCCTGCGTTTCCGCTGGCAGCAGCCCCTGGCGGGTGATGTAGGCAAGATGCTCGCGCAAGGCCGCCGCCCCACCGCGCGCCCGGCCGGTGAGCTTCACCATGGCCTCAGGCGCCTTGGCGGCGATGCGCCGCAACCGCTCCTTGGTCCGGGGCGGCAGTGCATCCGGTCCGGCAGCCCCCGCCAGCCGGGCATCTTTGCCATGAAGGGTGGCGGGCAGCCGCCAGGGCTCATCATTGTCATGCTTGGCCATCGCCATCCTCCGCAAGGGTGTTGTGCCGGCGTCGCGGCTTGGCTTGCAGCGCCGGTTCGTCTGCAGCACCGCCTGTCGGCTGCCGCAGACGAGGGAGGACAGCGCCGGATCGCGCCCCGTATGCCCACCCCGGCGCGGGGCACTCTCTGCAATCGGCCCGGCGTCACCGGCCGCCGGGGCCCTCCCTGGTCGGCATTCTGTTGTCGAGGATCGCCGCCACCGCCGCCTTGGCGTCAGCCAGCCCATGGCCACTCAAATCCACCTCGGTGCCGAGAATGGCGGCGAGCAGCCCGTCGGCCTGGCCCGGCTGCGGGGTTGCCGGATCGGTGGGGGCCGGTGCGGACCCGGCCTTGCGCCGGGGGGCCGCTTTGCCGGTGGGGGGCGGGCGGGGCCGCCGCGGTCTGGCCGCCTCCCCACCCTGGGCCTCTCCACCTTGGCCTGCTGCAGTCTTGCGCGGTCGCGCGCGGCGGGAGGGCTGCGCATCTGCCCCGCCGGAGGCAGGGAGCGGGGCGGAGGAGCCGGCGATCGGCTCGAAGCCGGTGCCCCGGTCGAGGCGCACCGGGACATCGATCGGCGTCACCGCCGGCGGCGGGCGGTGCAGGCCGGCAAAGGCGGGGTCGGTGTGATAGCGGATGCGCCAGGCTCGGACCGGGGAAAGCCCGGGGCGCAGCAGGATCGCCTCGTCCGGAGCCAGCCGGGCGATCTCCTGCGGCAGCAGCAAGGCGCGGCGCTGCTCGCTCTCGCTCAGGCTCACCCGGTCGCGACGGAACAGCCGCCAGAAGCGCGGGCCGCTGTGGGTGCGCCCCGCCACCGTGTCATAGCCAACTCGGGCGCTCAGCTCCTCGCACAGCGCCAAATCCTTGGTGCCGAACACCACCTCCAGCCCGCAATTTTCCAAGATCGCCCTGGCCTTGTCCGGACCATAGAGCTCGCGGTCGCGCAGCTGCGCCTTGCTCTGCATCACCAGCATCAGCCGCATGTTGTAACCGGCCACATAAGCAAAGGCATCGGCCAGAACCGGCATCGGCCCCAGAAGCGGGAACTCGTCCAAGAGCACCAGCAGTTGGTGGCGGGCGGCCGGATCATGCTGGGGCAGCGTGCGCACCGTAAGGTCGACAAGCTGCTGGAAAAACAGCGCCAGCAAAGGGCGCAGCCGGGCGATGTTGTCAGGCGTGATCCCGATATAGACGGCATGCAGCCGTGTGCGCAGAGCCCGCAAATCGAAGTCGCTTTGCGCGGTGGCGGCGTCGATGCGCGGGTTGAACCACAAGGACAGCCGCGCCGTGATGGTCTTGCGGATCGAGTTCACCAGATCGGGCGAGCCCTTCAGGTAATCCTCCAGCGCCTTCACCGTCGCCTCAGTGTAAGGGCGCCCAGCCTGTCGCCTGGCCTCGATGCGCTCGATCATCGAGTGCGCACCGTCGACGCTGGACAAGAGCCGCAGCACCTCGCCGAAGGTCAAGGGCAGCTCGGGCGTTTCCGCCAGGAAGCCGGCCGCCCCGGTGAAGGCCGAGCGCGCGGCGTCGGTCCAGAATTGCTGGTCGCCGCCAGCGTGCGGGAAGACCATCTGGGCGATGCGCTGGATGTCCTCGAAGGCGTCGATGCTGCCACGCCGGACATAGCTGAACGGGTTGTAGCGCGCGGTGCGCCCGTCGGGGGCCAGCGGGTCGAACAGGAAGACCGCCTGGCCGGCCGCCGCCCGGATGCCGGCCGAGGCTGCCCAATTCTCCTTCTTCACATCCAAACAGACCAGCGAGGCCTCGTAGAGCAGGCAGTTGGGGATCACCAGCCCCACCCCTTTGCCTGAGCGCGTCGGTGCATAACAGGCGACATGCTCGGGTCCGCCAAAGCGCAAGACCCGGCCGCGGCGGTCTTTGGCGACATAGAGCCCGCCGAAGCGGGCATAAAAGCCGGCCTCGGCCAGTTCACGGCCCCGGGCCCAGCGCGTTCGGCCATGAAGCGGCGGTCCCCGGCGCCCGGGCCAGCCCTGGCGCGCCAGCCGCCCCGTCAGGACCAGCACCGGCAGGGCACTCGCCACCGCGGCGGCAATCCTCAGCCACGGCCCGACCAGCGGGTGGTCCAGCCCGTAATAGAGCAGATACTGCCAGAACTGCAGGAGCGGCAGCATGTCGGGTGTCAAAAGCCGGGTGCCGGCGAGAAAGACCAGCGAGGCCAGCACTGACCATATCAGCACCAGCAAGCCGGCAGCGGTCACCACCACCAGAACCCGGACGGGGTTCGGCCAGCCGGACCAGCCCGTCACGGTCCCGCCTCCCGGGCCAGGCCGGCAAGGGCCGACGCAGCGCGCCTGGTCCCCACCGCCCGGCTCGCCGTCACCCTGTCCGCCGCCGTGCCTGCCATCGGGGCGAAATACACGTCGCTGATGCCAAAGCCGGCGGCTCCGCGCCGGCACTGCGCCACAATGTCGATCCGTTGGCGCAGCAGCGCCCGCACATCGCCATCGGCCAGATGCCGGCCAGCCTCATGCTGCTTGACCATCAAGCCCAGCGCGTCGAAGGCACCAACTGCGCTTGACGCGTGGCAGGTGGTGATGGCGCCGGGATGGCCGGCGCACACCGCGCGCAGGAAGGTGAAGGCGGCGCCATCGCGCAGCTCCTGCATCAGCACCCGGTCGGGGCGCATGCGCAAGGCGGCTTCGATCAGGTCCTCCGCCCCGCCCCGGGCCACCCCCTGGTCACCCTTGCTGTAGAACAGCGCGACATGGTTGCGCTGGGGCAGCTGGATGAATTCGGGCGTGTCCTCGATGGTGACCAGCCGCTCCTCCAGGGGGATCGCGGCGATCAGCGCCCGGGCGAAGGTGGTCTTGCCCGACCCGGTGTCACCGCTGATGATCAAGGTCTTTTTCGCCCCGACCGCCAGTGGGAAGAAGCGCTCCCAATCGCCTGCCCGATACAGCGCCATCAGCTCGGCGTCGAGCGCGCAGAGCTGGGAGCTGGCGGTCGCGGCGAACAGCCCGCCCGCCGCCAGCTCCCCCACGGTGGGAGCATGGCGCGCCGGCCGACGGATGGTCAGGCTGAGCCGGCCAGCCTCGACTGCCGGCGGACGGCAGATCTGCACCCGCTGGCCGTCCGGAAGCACCGAAGCGCACAAGGGGCGCTCCGGTCCGACATCCTGCTGGGTCAGGGCCGCGCACAAGGTGGCGATCGCCTCCAGCCGCTCGGCGTCGAAGGCAGCGACCGCCTGCCACTCCCAACGCCCGCAGCACTCGATGCCGACCTCGCCAGGGCGGTTGACGACGATGTCGGTGACGCCGTCCTGGGCGAGCGGGCCGGCGATCGGCTCCAGCAACCGGCGCAAGGTCGCCTCCCCCCGCCGCATCATCGCCCCCGCTCCGGCTGCACCAGGGAACCGAGGGGGGACATGGCTGGGGCTCCAGCCGGGCCAACGGCATAAACACCGGAGAAATCGAGGTCGCGGGCGACCAGGATACTGACCAGCGCCCCTTGGCTTTTGCGCACCGTCGGCGGGATGGCGATGCTGGCGCGCAGGCTCTCGGCGATCACCGCCTGGGTCTGGCCGGTGTTGATGCTGGTGGTGCCCTCCTTGGCCGCCGCCGCAACCCCGGCCTGGATGGCCCCTTCCACCGTGGACAGCAGCAACGCCCCGCCGAAACGCTGCCAGAAATGCCGGTCGACCGCCCCCTCCAGACCGGAACGGCCGAGCGGGTCTGTGCCTGGGCTGTCGAGCGCGATCACCACCCCTTGCGGGGTCTCCGCCCGCGTCCACACCACGAACATCCGCTCCCGCCCCTGCTGGACGCCGCCACGGAACTGGCCGACCACCCGGGTGCCGCGGTCGAGCAGGGTCAGCCCGGTCTTGCCAAGCACGTCTTGCGGGATGTGGCAGCTCACCAATCCCGGCAGGCTGGAGTCCATCGCCGTCTGCAAGATGCAGGGGATCACTGTTCCGCTGGTCAGAAGATAGGGCTGGTGACGCAGGACACGGGCCGCCACCCCGTCGAACGGGGTCGGCTGCAGCCGGACGGCCAGATCATCGCCGCCCGCCCCGTCCCCACTCTCCAGGCTGTTCACCAGGCCTGGACCGATGCCGGCCACCCCACCCGCAAGGGCCGGTGCAGCCCCCGCCCGGTCACCGCCGCGCCCACCGCCCGATCCGCCTGGGCCACCGGCGGTGTAGACCAGCAGGCGATCTCCGTGCTGCGGCTTGGAGGCCGCCGGGGCTGGCGGCGGGGGTGGTGCCGGGGGCAAAGGCAAGGGCAGCGCCACCGGCTGGACCGGCGGGGCGGGTGGCGGGGCCGCAGGAGGAACAGGCGGCGGCGGTTCGTAGCGCACGGCTGGGCGCACCGCCGGCGGCGGGGTGTCCCGGTGATCGAGATCGGGCCGCTCGGCAGTGAGCAGGATGACGCCACAGGCCAGCACCGTACCGGCGATGAGGACACCGACACCGGTTGCTTTGCCGATGCCCTGCCGTCGCCCGGCCACCTCGGACACATGGCGTTCGCCCGCCACGCCGCTCCCGTCGCCCTGACCACCGTCGCCGGGCGGACGGCGGGGCGGAGCGGCGGATGGCTGGGCGCTATCGGGATCGCCACCGGGACCGCGGTCCTGATCGGGGGGTTGCGTGTCGCTCATCAGGGGCCCTCCTGGCGGATGGTTCGGGCGAGATCGGGCAAGCCGGTACCGGTGCCAGGATCGCGCCCGGCCGGATCGAAACCGCGGTTGAGGATGCGCAAGGCCTCCTGCCCATCGCGCAGCAGGAAGCTGCGGGCGGTGGTCTGCACCACCACCCGGTCGCCGGACATGGTGAAGGGAACCAGCGTCTCGCTGCCGTCGGGAGCGGCGGCGTAGATCGCCGGAAGGCGCCGGTTGCCGGGGAAGCGGAAGGCCGTCTGGCGGCCGTTGTCGCTGACCTCGGCCGGCTCCAGGGCGGGGGAGCCTTGCGCGACATAGCGCCAGTTGCGCGGACCGTCCGCCCAGCCCTGCGCCAGCCGAGCCTGGACGGCGCGCTCCTGCGCCGCCGCCGCGGCTGCGGCCCGGCGTGCGGCCAGCGCCTTGCGCTCCTCGTCGGGATAGCGGAACTGCACGGCGAAGAGGGCGGCCTCCTCGCCGCTGGCCGCCACCAGCCGCAGCTGGTAGGAGCGCCGGCTGCCGTCGGGGCGCCGGGTCACGACCTGCGCGTTGGTCGGCGGAACGGGGCCGGTCGGCTTGACGAACAGCATGGCGCCGGCCGGCTGGGCCAACCAGGCATCGGCATCACCGATGGCGACCTGGGTCACCTCCTCATCGGCGCCGAAGAGAAGTTGGGTCGAGCTGGTCGGGCTGCCGACGATGCGCACCACGTCGAGGTTCGTGTAGACGACGCTGGCGACCCGCGGATCCTGGCGGCCCGGCCGCGGCACCTGCTCGGCCCGGACAGTCCCGGCCAACAAGACGGCGGCGGTAAGCCCAATGCCAGCAAGGCGGAAAGACGGACGTGGGATCAAGGCACCACCTCCTCATCCACCCGGTAGCTGGTGACGAGGAAGCCCAGCGGGTTGACGTTCAGTGCCGAGGCGCTGAGCGTGCCGGGCGCAAACTCGAAGCCGATGGTCGCCACCAGGTGCCGAGCCGACGAGGCCCCGTCGCGCGTGCGCTCGCTCTGGACAAAGCGCAGCTGCGCCAGCCTGTCCCCAAGGAAGCTGGTGGACACCCAGCGCACCGAGGCCCAGCCGCCGGCGCCGAGCAGCACCTGCGGGCTGGCTGGGTTGGCGCCGCGGAAGGCAGCGGCATAGTCGGCCTGAACCTGGGGGGCCGACATCAGCGCCACCGCGTCGAAATTGGCATGCGCCTCAGCCGCGCTGTAGCCCTGGCGCAGCCGGACATACTGCCACAGGAAATAGCGCTGCTCGGCCTCACTCGCTTCCATTGGCCCGCCGCGCACATCATAGACACGCTCGACCACGCCGGTCGCCTGATCGACCCGGAACACCAGCGGCACCACGCTCTTGAGCGGCACCAGGGCGGCCACCGCCAGCGTGCCGGCCAGCCCCGCCACCATCCCGGCGGCTCCAACGGCAACGCCGAACCGCGCCATGCGGCGGCTGGCGCGCAGCCGGTCGGCCTCATAGCTGGCGACCTGGGTGAAATAGGCCGAGAGCAGCGCCGGATCGGCGGCGACCGGGCGGGCCTGGAAGGCTGCGGCCGAAACGGCCGCAGGACTGGCGGCAGAGGAGGCGGGTTGACCGGGGCTCACCGCCCAGCTCCGTCAGCCGGCAAGGCCGGCCAAAAAGCGACGGGCGGGATGAGATCAGCCTCAGTCGGGCTCCAACGGCCGGGATTGAGCGGGCGCAGCGGACCGGTGGCCTCGCCCAGCGGCGGGGCCTCGGCACAGGCCGACAGGGCGCACAGCAGCAAAAAGGCCAAAACTCGGATCATGGTCAGTCTCCCCTGTCGTGAGGCGGTGGGAGGAAAGGGCAGGGCGGCCACGCCATCAGGGAACGACGCCCCGGTCAGACAGCGAGGGGCCAGGTGGAGTTGGGCGACGCCGAGTGGCCGCCCCGCCACCCCGCCAAGCAGCCTCACCCGCGGCATGCAGCACACCCAAGGCGCCTGAGCGGCCGACGCGGTGGGACTGGCCGTCGGCATCGAGCTGGCTGTGTCCGGTCGAGCCGAGGGCCGCATGGCCACTGCGCAGCAGGGCGCCGGTGTGGAAGGCGAGGCCACCGGACAGGGCGGCGGCCAGAGCCGGCAGCTGCAGCGCCACATAAGCGGCGACCGCGAAGAAGATCACCCCGGCAAGCAGGACCTGCAGCATCACCATCGGGTCGACCGAGCCCATCAGGGCGATCCTCCCGATCAATTGCTGCTCCACACCAAGGATGATGTAGAGCAGGACAGTGGTGGCAACCTGGAGGATGACGCAGCCGATCAGGGAGCCGATCCAGCGCTCGAACACCGCCCGAGTGGCGGCGAACAGCGCCAAGGGCACCAAAAGCGGTCCGAGCGCGATGTAGAGCGCCAGCACCAGCCGCGACACCAGCCAAATGGCGAAGCAGAAGGCGGTCGACAGGATCGAGGCCGCCCAGAACAGCACCACCACCGCCTTTTCCGCGACGTCGCTCCAGCCGAGCGTGCGCCACACCTCCAGCCCAGCATGCCACGCCTTCAGCCAGACCCGGTCGAAGCTGTCGGCGCTGACCGTGCTGACTGTACCCGAGGAGGTCAGCGCCGCTGCCAAGCCGTTGGGCAGGGCGGTGAAGAACAGCTCATGGATGTAGCGCTGGTAGACCCCGGCCCCGGTGACGACCCACACCACCAGCATCATCGCCAGCAGCCGGGACAGCACGGTGGAGGCGGTGTCGGTGACGCGGCCGGACAGCAGGGCCAGTCCGGTCAACGCGACATAAAGCACCAGCGCCAGCCGCAGCGGTGTCGCGACATAGGCGAGGAAGGCCGCCATCACGTCGGCCACCGCATCGACCAGCGGGGCTTCCACCTGGGCGACGATGTAGGCGAAAATCCGCCATTGAATGTCCTCCATCGCCACTCACTTCCCGGCCCGGCCGGCCTCGATCAGCAAGGAGCGCCGGGCGGCCTCGCAATGGTCGAGCGTCGGGGTTCGTCGGCACATGATGAGCTTTCCTTGGCGTGTCTCGGGGTCATTCGACCAAAACTCCGGATCGTTGGGATCCATAGTGCCGGTGCGGGCGCGGGCTTGGCGCAGGGCCACCTCGACGCTGGCTTGTTGGGCGTTGACGCAGTCGGAATCGCGGCCAAGCCGGCCGGGATCATCGAAGCAGGCGAGCTGGACTTGCGCGCGCTCTTGCGGGTGGTCGGCGTACCAGCCGACGCTGCGCGGCGCGGCCGCAACGCCTGAGGGGGCCGGAATGAGGACGGTGAGGGCCAGGACTGCCGGCAGAAGGTGCGGCGTGCGGAGCGGGATCGTCATCACTCAGCCTCCCCGCGCCTTGGCTTGCGCGATCAGCGCGTCGATCGATTGCCGCCGCCGTTCCTGCTCGCGCTGGTCCTGATTGCGCATTTGCGCCTGCTGCCACAGCACCAGCGATTGCGCCTGCACCTGCTGGGCTTGGATGTAAGCCTGTTCGGCGCTGATGCGGGCGGCGAGGTCGGCCACCGCCTTGGCGTCCGCGGCGGTGGCGAGCTGTCCTTCGATGGCCTGCAGGACGGCGACCCGGCTGGCCGCCGACTGGTAGAGTCCGCTCGCCATCGCCTGCGCGCCGGCGACGCTGGTGGCGGTGCGCTGCATCTCCTGTGCTTGGAAGTCGGCACCATCAGGGCTGTAGACACGGTTGCGCTCCAACTGCCCTTGGGCCGCACTGCCAAAGGCCCCAGGCCCGAGAGCACGGCCCTCCATCACCGATCCCAGCACGTTGCTTTGCGCCGGCAGGGCGTTTCGGAACGCCTCGACGTTGAGCTGCTGGCCGAGCTCGGTGAGGGGGCTCGACGGCGCATGGGCGATCGCCTGATAGGTCTGCTGGAGCTGCTGGTATTGCTGCTGCATCGCCTGCAGCTGCTGGGCCATCTGCTGCACCTGCTGGACCGCCTGGGCCAAGTTGGCCGGGTCGATCACCGCCAGCTGGGCGTGGGCGGGCGGAAAGACCGCCGGGACCAGCGTGGCGGCGAGTGGCACGGCACGGAGTGCAACGCGTCTGCTCATCATGGGGGTCTCCATCCTGTGAGGGCGGCGTCATGTGAGGGCGGTGCGCCACTGCCGGCGGAAGTGCGGCAGCCAAGCGTCGGGCTCGGCGCCGTGTTCGTCGATCAGCCGCTCCATCAGCCGCACCGTGCCGGCGCGGGCCGACAGCACCGCCACCAGATCGTCGAGCCCGCCGAGATCGAGCTCGCAGGCGACCGAGGCCGTGCCCTGCTTAAGCAGGAAGCGCCGGCCGCCAACGGTGAGATCCTCGCGCACCGCCTGGAATTCCGGCCCGGTCAGCTTCAGCCCGCCTTGATAATCGGCGGCATCGGCGCGCGGGTTCGGCATCAAAATCTGCGTTGGGCACTGCTCGATGATCGAATGCGCGATCGGGCTTTTCAGCGCATCGGCCGGTGACTGGGTGCCCAGCACCACCAGCCCATTCAGCTTGCGGATGGTCTTCAGCTTGTCGTTCACCAGGTCGCGGAAGCCGGGGTCGAGCAACGCCTTCCAGAACTCGTCGATCACCAGAACCAGCCGCCGGCCGTCCAGCAGCCCTTCGATGCGGTGGAACAGATAGGCCAGCACCGGACCACGGGCGAGCGGGTCGTCGAGCAGGGTGGTGACGTCGAAGCCGAGAAACGGGGCTTCAAGCGCCAGGGCGTCGGCCTCATTGTCGAGCACCCAGCCAAGCGCCCCACCCCGGCACCAGCGCTCCAGCCGGGCACCGGGGCCAGCCGGGTCGGCCTGGCCGAGAAAGGCGCGCAGCTCACCCAGCGAGCGGGCGTCCGGCGGCAGCGCCATCAAACAGCCGAGTCCGAGCTCAAGACGCCGCTCGTCCTCCGGCGCCAAGCTGTCGTCCGGTGCGGTGATCAGCCCGGTGATCAGGCGCTTCAGAAAGGCCAGATCGGCCGGAGCCTCGGTGAGCGCCTTCAGCGGTGCCAAGCCCGACGGGGCGCCGGCCGGCAGCACCAGATAGACCCCGCCGACCGCGCGCGCCAGAATTTCGCCGCCGCGGTCCTTGTCGACGAACACCACCTGCGCCCCCTGGCGTCCGGCCAGCGCCGCCAGGAACAGCATCAGCGTCGTCTTGCCCGAGCCGGCTGGGCCGGCGATGAACACATTGCCGAGATCGTTCACCGTGCCGGTGGAGGCGTGCAGGTGGAAGCGGTAGGCGGTGCCGCCGCTGGTGCGCAGCAGGGTCAGCGGCTCGCCCCAATGGCCGTGCAGGGCACCGGCAGGGTGGTTGTGCAGGCTCGCCATGGCAGCGAAGTTGCGCGAGCTGATGGCACCCGGGCGCGGACGCAGCCGCATGTTGCCGGGCAACTGCGCCCAATAGGCTGCCTCCAGCGCCAAATCCTCACGCGCCACCACCGCCCCGCTCTCGGCCAGATCGCGCCGGGCCCGCGCCGCCACCTCGGCAAGCGCACCCAAGCTGTCGGCGAAAGTGACCAGGCTGAGATGGTGGTCGCCCATGACGAAGGCGTTGGAGGCCAAAAGGTCGGCCGCCTCACTCAAGGCCGCCGTCTGGCTGGCCGCCTTGTCTTGCGCGGTCACCATCTGGTTTTGCTTGCGCGTCAGCACGCCATGGGCCGCCTGCTTGTTCAAAAAGCCGAAGCTCTGGGTCAGCACGCAGCGGTAGGGGGCGGCCAGCACGCCGTCGAACAGGCCGGGCCAGCTGGTGGCGGGATATTCGCGCAGGCCGAAGGCCGCGGCATAGCTGGAGCCGCCGGCACCGCGGATTTCGATCGCCTCGCGGCCGACAATGACGCGGTCGGTGTAGATCGCCCCGCCGAGATGACCGTTCACCAAAGGCACCGGCAGGACCTGTCCGGTCAAAACCAGGCGCAAGGCCTCGGCCGGCTCGGAGAACAGGAGGCCATTGGCCGTGCGCAAGGCCAACCGGCGCGGGCGGTAGGCCTCAAGTTCCTGGAGCAGTGTGCCCACCACCGCCTCCAGCGCCTCCAGCCCGGCCGGTGCGGCAGCCCGGCTGCGGTCGCCGCGCCGGCGCCGGGCGAAGAGGCTGGCGATCCGCCGCTCCGAGCCCAGCGGCGGGCGCAGCAGCACCGACACGAAGAGCCGGTTGCAGTACAAGCGGTTGGCCAGCAGCCGCGCCCGGTAGGCGGTATCGAGCGTACGGGCGAAGGCGTTTGCACAAGGGGCTTGCGGATACTCAGCCCCATCGGCTCCCAGCCGCACGATATGGCTGGCCAGCACCAGCCGGTCGGACGCGATGTTGCGCAAGAGGATGTTGCGTTGGGCGTGGCGGGCGTTGACCTCAGCGGGATCGGCCGTCTCAAAAGCCACCCCTTCCAGCTCGATCATCGCCAACAGCGCGCCGTCGTCGAGCAGCAGGGTACCGGCGTCGGCATGGCCGAGATAGGGCAAGTAGGTGTCGGGCGGGCGCTCGCGCGCGGCGAGATTGGCGCTAAACATGAACCCGCAGCTCCCGGGCCTGACGAGGGCGGACGGGCGGCAGCGGGCTGACCGAGGCGCCGCCCCAGATCTCCCGGTTGCGCGCCCGGGCCTTGGTGTCCGCCCACAGCCGCAGCAGGCCGAACAGGTTGTGGTCGTAGGCGATCACCAGACGGATGGCGCCGTGCAGCGCCACACCAACCAGCAGGTAGAGGGGATTGCCCATCATCACAAAAACGATGGTCGTCGCCATGCCGGTGAGGGCCACCGCTTCCAAAGGCACGCCACGCCACATGGCCGGGCGGGTACAGGCCAGGAAGAGCGGATCCTCGGTCAGTCCGTCCGCCATCGCTCAGGCTCCAATGATCTGGTCGATGAGCCAGGCCGAGGAGAAGATCAGCATGACGCCGAGCAGCACGCCGCCGACCGTGCGCATGCTGATCGCACCCAGCAGCGCCCCCACCCCAACCACGCAGATCGCCAGCACCGCCAGCAGCCGGCCGGCGGTGCCGGTGATGATGTTGACCAGATTCTGCAGGAAGGTGGTGATGTCGCCGCCACCGCCGGCCGCCTGCGCCCAGGCCGGATCGGCGGCAACAGCGAGAACGGCCGCGGCGGCAAGAGCTGGCAGGAACCGGTGGAGAGCCGGTCGCCGCCACCGGCCGCCACCCTGGAGCCCGCAGATATGTTGGGCGGGCACCGGGCCTGCGGCGGACGGCGCGGCGGGGCACGCGCCGGCACCGGAGGCGGTGATCAGCGTGACGGGACGGGGCGGCGGGATGGGCGGCAGGGCATAAGGCATGGGGCAAGCCTCCTTCAAGGCGCGAAAGCCGTGACGGACCGACAGGCGGCGATTCAGGGCATGCCGGTGGCGCTCCCGCCCAAGACAGTGGCGGGCCGTCAGAGGCGGCAGCCAAGGTGTTGACCTCAGGGCGGAGGCGCCCGGAGGGGGTGGGTGGGCTGTGGCGCCAGCTCAACCGTTGTCGGCGAGGCTGCCGGAGGCGGGGGGTGCTGCTGTCGCCCGGACTCAGGCGGAGCACGGCCGCCGGCCTGGGCCCGGGCAAAACGGGCTTGCCCGTAGACGTCCCACGCCGCCGGACCAGACGGGAGAGCGGAGGGTGGACGAGCCGTCGCAGACAGAGCGGGGGGCGGAACGGGTCCGTCCGGCGGTGGTGCCGCCGTTCGCAGTGCCGGCACGATCTGCCCGGCGGCGGCTTGAACCTTGGTGACGTAGCCATTGGCAAGGCCGCGCGCCGGTGAACCGGTGTTGTAGCGCGACAGGGCGCGCCGGAGGGCCTGCTGGCTGTCTTCCCCGGGAGCCGGACGGTAGCCTTCGACCAGCAGGCGGGCCGCGGCATCAAGGCTGGCACACGGATCAAACGCCGCGGCTGGCGTGAGGCCGAGGTGGGGCAGGTTGGCGCTGTTGATCTGCATGAGCCCAAGATCAAGCGAATGGCCTTGCGCCAGCAGGGCCGACGCCGTCGTCACCGCTGTCGTCTGGTCGTCCGGCGCATAGGCGCGCCCGCTGTGGTTGTCGTAAATGGCCAAAGGATTGAAGCGGCTCTCCGTCTGTGCGATGGCCGCCAGCGTGTCGGTATGGACCGCCGGCGCACAGCCGGCCGCCAACGCTGTGAACAGCGCGACGCTCAGCATCGCGTGTTCTTTCCAAAGGAACCGGCATGATATCTTTCAACCGATATCGGCAACGTGGATGGCCGGTGGCATTGGCACCGTCTTAAGCCGCGGGGCTGTTCAGCCGCTCGGAGGAACAAAAAAGGCGGAAAGGCGCGCGCAGGCGGCGCCAGCACAGGACACGTCATGATTTTAAGTCCCATTGCGGTGGGAGCCGATCGCACCAGTCTTGCGGCGCGATGTCGAATTTCAGCTGTAATCCGTAGCGGTGATTTGCACGGCAAAGAAGAATTCCTGAGCCGTCACCCTGTCAAAGATCGCCGCCCTGCGCAACCATTAAGGGCGCTTTTCCGTGGTTGTATTAAGGGGAAGATGGTGACCATTGGGAGAGGAAGGACTGCAACGATGTAATCCGTTGAGATATCATACAAGAGGAAAGCTTAAGTTTATAAGAAATTATCGCTTGTACCGGATATATAGTCTTTTAATAATTAGGGATATATCCGGAATCCGGCACAGTAATACTATAGTATGCATATTCAAGGCTTTCCATCAGCCGGTTTGGTTCAGGACACTATTGAACTTGCACAACGATTGAGAGATCGAACCGGGCTCGACCGAGGGAGAGCCGGTGCTGGTTTTGGGTCCGCCACCTCCAAAAAGCGCCGCTCAACGGTCACCGCGGAGCAGCGGAGAGCCTCGTGGATGCCTCCCCTTTTGCCCCGCTTTGCCGCTGTCCCTCACCTCAACTGGACATGGTGAGCCGTCACAGGGCCAATCTCCGCCACATAGGGGACGCGCTTCGTCAGATCATCGGCCAAGCCGAACAGCAGGTATGCGCGCTAATTTTTAAGAGCATGAAGAGTGCCGGCCCGATTGTGCCAGGATCTCCGGTCCCACGCGCCGGCATGGGCCGCGCCTCCTCCCCGAGCCAGCACCGGGGCAGCCGCGCGGCTGCCATCCGCCGGCTCCATGCCCGGTCCTGTCTCGGCCCTGCCGGTGACACTCCGGGCTAGGGCTGCGCTCTCCTGTTCTTGAACCAAAGAGGCCGCCTTGGATGCACAGAGGCGCAGTCCCAGCGGCTTACCAGCATCTACTCGTCATGTCCGGCAATATCCCGAGACTGCGCTGGAAGGCAGGCTCTCAGACGATCCGCAAAACCTGCGCCTCTCAAGCTGGTGTCCATCAACTCCCGCGCCACTTGTTCAATGCGCATGACGATCTGCTCACGATTCGGTGAAGGCCATGCCGAGTGCCAGAAGGCATCAGCTTCCACCCATTCCTTACCTTGGCGATCTCTTTCCAGAGCCTCCAAAGCCATATAAAGAATGTTGGTAAGCGTCTCACCCGCCTTTCCTGTTTCAATCCGGGAAACTTGTCCTTGATCAACGCCAATCAGCTCGCCGGCCTGTGCTTGAGTTAATCCTAATTTTATACGCCGCTTTCTCAATTCTCTGCTGTCTGTGATTGGAAGCATCTGGTTTAGTCTCTGATGAATGCTTCCTTCATCATATCCTGTCCTCGCCAAATGCGCCACAGGTCCGGATTGACGCAGCCCTGTCGGCATCCTAACATTTCCGACCTTGCCCCTCTCACTGCCGTCGATTGTTGGCAACATAGACTCCGCAGCGGTCGTTGCGCAGGTCTGCGATGGCAGCTTCCCAGCCCTGCCCATCGTCACCACCGCGGTCCTTCGGCCGCAGCGCTCTGCGGTGCAGAGTGCCTCATTCTATCCACGCCCCACAGCCGCCGCCTGTAGGCCGGTCTCGCTTGGCAGAAAGGGCGTCACCGGCAGTCCCTCAATATCCGCCCCAGCTCGACCTTGCCGTTGACCTGACGGTGGCCCGAGGCTTTCCCGGTACAGAATCGTCCGCTGCCAAAGAGCTTTGCACTGTGCAAAGGCGTGCCCGGCAGAGGAGGGCGGAGGAGAAGAGGGGCAGGATAGGGGCGCCGGTAGCAGGTTTTAAACCAGGGCAAGCTGGACGCATGGCTTTCCTATCCATCGCCCATGGTTCCCCCAGCCCGGCCATAGCGGGCCAGCAGCGGGTCCTGCCGTTTCAGGATGCGCTCCAGGTTGGCGAGCGCATCGTCCACCCCCTCGGCCGGCTCCACCCAGCGGTCGGGCTCCGGCGATATCGGGGGCACTTCCTTTGGCGATGCCGCCGGACGGGGGGCGGAGGCGGGACGCGGCGCCACTTCCCCCAGCATCGGCGCCAGATCCTCCGCCACGAAGATGCGGTGGCTGCGCCGGCGCGTGATCTCCACGGCGATCTCCAGCCGCTGCAACTCCTCCAGCAGATCGGTGGCCGCACTGGTGGCGCAGCGCAGCCGGGCCGCCAGCCGGGCCGGGCCGATCACCCCTTCCGCCGCCACCGCGTCGACAGCGCGGCGGATGCGCGCGTCGCGGCGCCGGTCGCCGACACGCCGGCGCCAGCCGCGCCAGCGGTGCAGCAGGGCGACAAGGCTTTCCTCCCCCTCCTCCGCTTGCCGGGCCATGCCGCCGAGGAAGGCCGTCAGCCAGCTCCCATTCGGTTCGGCCCGGCGGACCGCCTCGACCCCGTTCAGGCAAGGCAGCGGCAGCGGCGTCATTCCCTGGGCGGCGAGGAAACGCGACACCGCCAGGCAGGCGCCGCTGCGGTCGCCGCCCTCATCCAGATGGGCGAAGAAGCCGAGACCGCAGGCGATCAGCACCGTCCCTTTCGCCGGTCCCAGCGCCTCCTCCATCCGCGCCACCGCATCGTCAGTCCCGAGGGGGGCGAGAGGGGGCGTGTCGTCATCCACGGCGTCACGACCGGCATCGTCGGCGAGCATCTGCCGCATCAGGTCGAGCGCCAGCATGGTCGCCCCCCAGTCGC
>NZ_LGQU01000143.1:0-21560 GCF_003115935.1 Azospirillum sp. TSH20 | reverse complement strand
CCAGCTCTCGCACAAAGCTTTGCTTTGTGCTGACGCGGCAGGCGGACCGTAGGTCCGCTGAGAGCGGGGGAGGTTAGGTGGGGGTCTAGCTCCGCAAGAAACCGCAGCCCCTCACTCCCCGTCGTGGCTTTGGATGAAGCTGCGGATTTCCGGCAGGATCGCTTCGCGCCAGCGGCGGCCGTTGAAGATGCCGTAGTGGCCGACGCCCTTCTGGAAATGCGTCTTGCGCATCCCGTCCGGCAGCGACGAGCACAGGCGCTGCGCCGCGATGGTCTGGCCGGGGGCGGAGATGTCGTCCAGCTCGCCTTCCACCGTCATCACCGCGGTCTTGCGAACTGCCGCCGGCTCCACCTTGCGGCCGCGCGACATCATGGTGCCGTTGGGCAGGGCGTGCTTCTGGAACACCGTCTCGATGGTCTGCAGGTAGAATTCCGCCGACAGGTCCATCACCGACAGATATTCGTCGTAGAAGCGGCGGTGCTGCTCGGCCGAATCGCCGTCGCCGCGGACGAGGTGGCGGAACAGGCCGACATGCTCGTTGATGTGGCGGTCGAGGTTCATCGACATGAAGCCCGACAGCTGGATGAAGCCGGGATAGACGCGGCGGAAGGCGCCCGGATAATAGACCGGGACCGTGGTGATGACGCTGCGCTCGAACCACTTCAGCGGGCGTTCCATCGCCAGCTTGACCGGCACCGTCGGGTTGGCCATCGGGTCGATCGGGCCGCCCATCAGGGTCATGCTGCGCGCCTGCACCGGCTCGTCCGCCGCCGCCATCAGCGACACCGCCGCCATCACCGGCACCGCCGGCTGGCACACCGCGATGACGTGGGTGTTCGGCCCCAGGAAGCGGATCAGCTCCGCCACCGTGTCGATGTAGTCGTCCAGGTCGAAGCGCCCGGCCGCCATCGGCACCAGCCGCACGTCGATCCAGTCCGTGATGTAGACGTCATGGTCGCGGATCAGCGCTTCCACGGTGCCGCGCAGCAGCGTGGCGTGGTGCCCCGACATCGGGGCGACCAGCAGCACCTTGGGCTGGCGCGGCGTGCCTTCCGGCTTGGCGAAGTTCAGCAGCTTGCAGAAGGGGGACTGCCAGACGAAACGCTCGGTAACCGGCACCGTCTGCCCATCGACCACCGTCTCCGCCAGACCGAATGCCGGCTTGCCGAAGCGGCGGGTCGTCCGCTCCACCAGCTCGGCCCCGGCGGCGACCGCCCGGCCAAGCTTGGTGTAGGACAACGGCATCAGCGGGTTCTGGAAGGTGTGCTGGGCAGCTTCGGCCCAGAAACGCATCGGCCGCATGGCGGCGTGTTGCATGTCGTACAGATGGTACAGCAAATCAGATCCTCACGTCACGGCTGCCCCCGGTCGGCCAGGGTCGGTTATACCTTCGATCAGCGTATTGATCGTATTACCAACCATATCCTTCGTCAGGGGTGGCGTATAGGTCAAGAGCTTCTTCGCATTTGCAAAGCTCTGTTGTTAAAAGAACATTGCACTGCACAAAAAATTATCAACCGCAACGATTCCGCTATGACCTCGGAGCGCGACTCCGTTGGTCATACTGACGTTTAGGAACAGCCGTTGACGTTCAGGGGACGGCGAGCACCGCGCGGACCGGCAGATGGTCCGATGCCCGACGGGTGAGGATGGTGCGAACCACCTCGAAAGCGGGGATTTGCAAGCCTCCCGTCACATAGATGCGGTCGAGCCGCAGGGTCGGCATGCGGGCGTGGAAGCTGCGCGGATTGGCGACGTCGGCGAAGGAGGAGGCGAGTTGGCGCAGCCGGGGGGAACTGGGCGTCCATTCGTTCAGATCGCCCATGAACAGGGTGGGCAGCTCCGGCTGGCTTTCCACCCGCGACACTATGTCACCAACCTGTTTGGCCCTTTCCCAAGGGTCGAGGCCGAGATGGGCGACGATCACCCGCACCGGGCGGCCCTGCACCTCCACCACCGCGTCGATGGCGCCGCGCGGCTCACGCTTGCCGACGGACAGGTCCATCGTCTCCATCGACCGCACCGGCAGGCGGGTCAGCAGGCAGTTGCCGTAATGGGCGCGCTCGCTGTGCTTGGTCGGGCCGGCATAGGCCGTCAGCCCGGTGTGCCGCTCCAGGAAGGCGAACTGGTCCATCCCCGATTCGCCGCGATGGTGCCAGCCGACCTCCTGCAGGCCGATCAGGTCGACGTCGAGGTCGCGGATCACCTGGGCGATGCGGTCGGGGGCGAATCGGGCGTCGAGCCCGACGCAGCTGTGAATGTTCCAGGTGGCGACGCTGAGCGCGGCCATGCCGTCCGGGATGGGGTTGCTGCGGCGGTCGGCACGGCGGGGACGGCGGGCGCGGGCGGCGCGCAACGCGGCGGCGATGCGCTGGACACGGTCACGGCTGAAACGGATCACGGTTCCAAATTCCTTTCGTCTGCCCTGTCGTCTTGCCCCACATCCGCAGGTTTCCGGCCGGAACGGCCGAGAAGGCGGCTGGTCACCCAGCCGAGCCCGATCGCCACCGCCGCCATCCCCGCCAGCAGCGCGATGTCGCCCGCCCCGGGGTTGGTGATGGTGCGCTCAAGCTGGTGCCCGAGCAGATTGAAGGCAAGGATGCCGGGCGCAAGACCGACCATGGTGCCGATCACATAGTCGCCGAAGCGCAGCTTCGACGCGCCGGCGGCGAGGTTCACCACCGTGTAGGGCGCCACCGGCACGGCGCGCACGCCGGCTACCGCGGCGATGCCGCTGTCGGCCAGCTTTTCGTTGATGCGGGCGATCAGCGGCCCGCCATGGCGGTCCAGCAGGTCGCGCCCCGCCATTCGCCCGGTCCAGAACATCGCCACCGCCGAGGCGACCGCCCCGGCCATCGCGGTGGGAAAGCCCCACCACGGCCCCATGACGATGGCGGTGGCGGCGATCATCACGGTCAGCGGGAACATGACGTAGCCGCCGGCGACATAGGCCAGCATCAGCCACAGCGGCGCCAGCGGGCTCTCGCCCAGGCTGTGGAAGACGGTCAGCACGGAGCCCAGCGTCGCCCATTCGCTGAGCGCGGTGTAGCGCCACATGCCCCACAGCCCCAGCAGGGCCAGGACGCCGGCCAGCATCAGCCAGTGGCGGGTGCGCGGGATGCGCGACGGCAGCACCCGGCGGACGATATCCACCGCGCCGACCGGATGTTCGGGATCGAAGACGCGGGCGTCGGCGACGGCGGCGGCCAGCCCGTCGGGTTCGGGGTCATGCAGCGGTTCCAGCGTCCGCCCGATCGGCTTGCGCAGCGACTCGATGGCGGCGGTGAGCGACCCCAGCCGCCGGTGCGCCGCCGCGACCGCCGCCGCCGTGGATCCCAGATGCTCGGCGATCAGGTCGTCGCGGGTGTGGCGGATGGCGCGGCGGGTCTCCGCATGCTCCGGCCCCGGCCCGGCTTCCAGCGCAAGGTCGCACTCGGTGTCGAGACCCATCGAGCGGTTGTTGAGGTTGGCCGAGCCGATGCGCAGCAGACGGTCGTCCACCACCATCACCTTGGCATGGACGGTGATGCAGGCGCCGCCGTCGGTCAGCGCGGCGAACAGGCGGAAGCGGCCGTGGCGGTCGGCCTCGCGAAGCTCGCGGGTCAGCCGGGCGCGGGCGCCGAGCATGACGGTGTTCTCCAGCCAGCTGGTGGTGCGCACCGGGTTGACGACGATCACCTCCGGCCCATCCGGCTCGGCCAGCCGCGCTTTCAGCGCCTCGGCCACTGCGGTGGAGGCGAAATACTGGCTTTCCAGATAGATGACGTCGCGCGCCTGGGCGATGGCCTCCAGATGGAGCGCTTCCACCTCGCGCACCGCCTCGCGCCCGTTGTAGGCGGGATCGGTGCGGGCGATGCCGACGCGCACGCCGCGCAGCATCGGCTCGAAGCCGGGCGGCCAGGGGTCGGCGGCCAGCGGGTGGCGGCGGGCCGGCCGGCCGGGGGAGTGGGCGGGGGGCGTCAGCGTCTCGCCGGTGGCGCGCGCCCAGCGGTCGCGGAACATCTCCCCCAGCGCGCGGGCGGCGTCGCCGTCCACCGCCATCATCACGTCGTGGAACGGCTCATAGGGCTTGCCGTCGGGCTGGCGCCGCCGCGGGTCATGGGCATGGTGGGCGCGGGTGTCCCAGCGGTTGGCGGTGACGTCCAGCCCGCCGCAGAAGGCGACCTGATCGTCGATCACCAGCATCTTCTGATGATGGCAGGCGCCGGTCGGATGATCGCTGTCCAGCCGGTATTGCAGGCGCCGGTGGGTCAGCCAGTTGCGCAGCATGAAGGGATGCGACCAGCGGGCGAGGTCGAAAAGCTCGGCATAGTCCCATTTCAGCACATGGATGTGCAGGTCGGGCCGCGTCGTCGCCAGCCAGTTCAGCAGCGTGCCCAGCCGGTCGGGCCGGCGCGGGCGGCGGGTCTGCGGCATCAGCCGGATGCGGGCGTCGAAATCCCAGGCGGTCATGTAGATGCTGCGCCGGGCGCGCCGCATGGCCGCCTTGGCCAGCGCGAAATAATCCTCGGCATCGACGATGACGCCCAGCCTCGCGGTGTCCTCCACCCGCCAGCAGGTCCGCCCCGGCTCCAGGATCGGCCGCAGTGCGCCGGTGGCCCCGGTGGAGGCGGGCGGCGATCCGGCTGACGGGATTGGCTGGGGCGAATGGGCGTACATGGCG
Organism: Azospirillum sp. TSH20; assembly: GCF_003115935.1. Lineage (NCBI taxonomy): Bacteria > Pseudomonadati > Pseudomonadota > Alphaproteobacteria > Rhodospirillales > Azospirillaceae > Azospirillum > Azospirillum sp. TSH20. The sequence goes on along the minus strand of NZ_LGQU01000143.1, from coordinate 16,897 downwards.
TCCGATCGGCTGCGTGTCCTGGGTCATAACATGTGGGAAGGCCTTTCCTTCCCCACCCTTCGCCATTTGGTGAAAGCCGGTGGGAATTGCAGCCACCCGAACCGCGCCGGTGGTCGAAAAATCAACCGTGTCAGGAGAATTGCAGGGCCGCGTGAATGAAGCGTCGCGGCATCAATCCGACGATGACGACGTGAGCCCCATGACGGTGAGGATGCCGGCACTGAGGGGGACGTTTATCGTCGTTACGCCGACGCAGCCCCCGTTTCGGCTGTCTTCCCCGCGAAGGCGGGGATCCAGGAAACTCCGCAGTTAAGCGGCTGAAACGACTGGATTCCCGCCTTCGCGGGAATGACGGCCGAGAGGCGGGTTTGGAACTGTCGACGAGTGCCGGGCGTCTTCAGACCGGGAAGCTGACGCTGGCGGTGGTGCCGGCGGCGTCGCTGTCGGTGGACAACGTGTCGCCGAGCTGGCCGGCCAGCGCCTCGGCCAGCATCATCCCGTCTTCGGACGTGGTGTCGAACCCGGCGGGCAGGGCGCGGCCGTTGTCCTCCACCGTCAGGCGGGCACGGCCGCTGTCGTCCTGCTGGCGCACGGTGATGCGGATCCAGCCGTCGTCGGGGAAGGCATGGTGCAGGCAGTTCGTCACCAGCTCCGCGATGATGAGGCCAAGCGGCATCGCCTCGTACAGGCCGATCTGGATCGGGTCGGAATTGACGGTCACCGGCACGCGCGACAGGGCGCCGGGCGTGCCTTCCCGCACCGCCTCGCACAGCGCGGTGACGTAGCGGCCAAGGTCGACATGGGTGCCGGCGCCGCTCTCGTGCAGCTGACGATAGAGAATCGCCAATGCCTCGATGCGGACCATGGTCTGCTCGTAGGCGGCGCGGGCGTCGGGATCGCGGATGCGGCCGGCCTGCAGCTTCAGCAGGCTGATGACCAGCTGCAGGCTGTTCTTGGCGCGGTGCTGCAGTTCCCGCAGCTCCGCTTCCAACTCCTGGATGCGCGCCGCCAGCCGGTCGGCCAGGGGCATGCCGCCGGCCTCGCCGCCAGACACGCCGCCAGACACGCCGGACGCGACGCCGTCGCCGGTCTGGTCCGGAGGAGAATAGGCGGTCTGCGACCGCGGAAGCATCGGCATGGGAACGGGCTCGGCTCGGTCGTCATGGATAGGCATCGTCGAAAACATTCGTCAATCTAAGCGCTTGTCCCGCCGACCCCACCGGTTCTGAGGGAGTAATCCGCCGCGCCTAGCCGGTATGATGGATGTGCCGCAACGGCTGCGCCGCAGGTCGCCATATGCACGCAATGATCCTCAAAAGAAAGATTGTGTCTCTCGATTGCACTGACAAGAGTGGCGCGATGACGATACGAAAGACAGTGGTCTGGAGCCTGCTGCTGGTGGCCCTGGCCGGCGGCTGTGCCGCCGTGGTCGGTGCCGGCGGAGGGGAGCCCGAATCGGTCAAGGCCGTCGCCGTTCCGCTCGACCGTGGGCGGTCGGGCAAGCTGGCGGTCGGGCCGCTGCGCTTCCTGGGTGGGCTGGACATCGCCGGGGGCGACCGGGTCGGCGGGCTGTCCGGGCTGTGGGTGGACCCGGCCGGCGACCGCTTCGTCGCCATCGGCGACACCGGGCTGGTGGTGGATGGCCGGCTGCAAACCGATGCCGGGGGGCGGCTGACCGGCCTGTCCGATGTCCATTCCCGACCGCTGACGGTGGAGGAGGGGACCTCCCACAGCAAGGGCCGCACCGATGCGGAGGATCTGACGCGGCTGCCCGACGGCGGCTGGCTGGTCTCGCTGGAGCGTGACCACCGCATCCTCCACTACAAGAGCGGCGACCGCGGGCCGGAGGGCACGCCGACGCCGATTCCGCTGCCGCCGGGCATGGACAGCGCGCCGGAGAATGGCGGGCTGGAGGCGCTGACCCGCCTTCCCGACGGACGGCTGCTCGCCATGGAGGAGGGGAAGGACGACGGCCGCCGGGAACGCCGCGCCTGGATTACCCGGGCGGGGATCAAGGGCGACGGCGTTCCGCGCAGTGCCGCCGACTGGCAGCCCTTCACCTATCTCGCCGCCCCGCGTTACCGCCCGACCAGCGTCGCCCCGCTGCCGGACGGCGGTGCGCTGGTGCTGGAACGCTGGGTGTCGCTGCTGGGCGGCTGGTCGTCGCGGCTGGTCCGCGTGGCGCCGGGCCAACTGACCGCCGGCGCCGTTGTGGACGGCGAAGAGCTTGGGCGCTTGGAGCCGCCGCTGGTGAACGACAATTTCGAAGGCATCGCCACCCGGCCGGGGCCGGCGGGGGAAACGCTGGTCTATCTGATCTCCGACAACAATTTCAGCTCGCTCCAGCGCACCTACCTGCTGCTGTTCGCCCTGCCCGGCCCGTCCTCGTAGCCGCAGTCCGACCAAAGTCGGACGGGGCTGGCGCCGCTGGGTGTTTGACAGGGCGGCGGCCCTGCGGCTAGCTGGGCGGAAATGGTTGCAGGGAAAACAATCGTGATGGCGAGCGATAAGGTGGGAGCCGTTCCGGCGCCGACGGTGCCGAGCGCCGGGCGGGCGGCGCTGCTGACCCTGCTGGCGATGCTGGCCTTCGCCGCGAACTCCATCCTGTGCCGGCTGGCGCTGACCCAGACCGACATCGACCCGGCCGGCTTCACCCTGGTCCGCATCGCGTCCGGGGCCGCCAGCCTGTGGCTGATCGCCCGCGCCACCGGCCATGCGAAAGCGGGGGCCGGCAGCTGGCGCGGGGCGGCGGCGCTGTTGGCCTATGCCGCCGCCTTCTCCTTCGCCTATCTGACCATGACGGCGGGGACCGGGGCGCTGCTGCTGTTCGGGGCGGTGCAGGCCACCATGATCCTCGTCGGGCTCTATCGCGGCGAAAGGCTGGTGCCGCTGCAATGGGGCGGGCTGGCGCTGGCGCTCGGCGGGCTGGCACTGCTGCTGGCGCCCGGCCTGTCGGCGCCGGACCCGCTGGGGGCGCTGCTGATGATGGCGGCCGGAGCGGCCTGGGGCGTTTATTCCCTGCTGGGGCGCACCAGCCGCGATCCCATCGCCACCACCGCCGGCAACTTCCTGCGCGCCGCGCCGATGGCGGCGGTCCTGGCCCTGCTGGCGGCGCTGGCCGGTCCGCTGTTTGGCGGAGGCGTGCGCTGGGATCAGGGAGGGCTGGTCTATGCGGTGCTGTCGGGGGCGCTGGCGTCGGGCGTCGGCTATTCCATCTGGTATGCGGCGCTGCCCGCCCTGACCGCCGCCCGCGCCGCCTCGGTCCAACTGAGCGTCCCGGTCATCACCGCGCTGGTTGCGGTGCTGGCGCTGGGCGAGCGGATCACCCCGGTTCTGGCGCTGTCGTCGGTCGCCGTGCTGGGCGGCATCGCCCTGGTCATCGTCGGCAAGGCGCGACGGACCTAGGGAGAGTTTCTTATGCCGGGGCGGCCTGCACCTGTTCCAGAGGTCGCAGATCGTCCGGATGGGTGCGCAGGCGGGCCGGCGGGAACAGCACGGTGGCGGTGGTGCCGCGCCCCAGCACGCTGGACAGCACGAAGCGGCCATCCTGCAGCTCCACCAGCGACCTGACCAGCGGCAGCCCCAGCCCGGTCCCGGCATAGCGGCGGGTGTGGGAATTGTCGACCTGATGGAAGGGCTCCATCACCTGTTCCAGCTCCATGGCGGGGATGCCGATGCCGGTGTCGCTGACCCGCAGGCGCAGGCTGCGCGCCGCCCTGTCGGCCTCCACCGCGATCCGCCCGCCGGGCGGGGTGAACTTCACCGCGTTGGACAGCAGGTTCAGCAGGATCTGCCGCACCGCGCGGGCGTCGGCATGGAGGATGGGCAGGGTGGCGGGCAGCGCCGCCGTCAGGGTCACGCCCTTTTCCACCGCCAGCGGCTCCATCTGGCGCAGGCATTCGCCGATCAGGTCGCCGACCGCCAGATCCTCCTGGTGCAGCACGTATTTGCCCGATTCGATCTTGGTGGTGTCGAGGATGTCGTTGATCAGGCTCAGCAGATGCTGGCCGGACCGGCGGATATCGCCGACATATTCGGTCTGCTTGCCCGACATCGCGCCGAAGATGCCGCTTTCCAGCGCCTCGGCGAAGCCGATCACCGCGTTCAGCGGCGTGCGCAGCTCGTGGCTCATGTTGGCCAGGAACTGGGTCTTCGCCCGGTTGGCGGCGTCGGAGACCTGCTTGGCGGCGATCAGCTCCGCCTCGATCCTGTGGCGGGCGGCGATGTCCTGGATCAGCCTCCGCTGGCTGTCGCGCAGCGCCTGCTCGCTGTTCTGGAGGTCGGCGATGGCCCGTTCCCGCCGCTCCGCCTCGCGCAGCAGGGCCAGCGTCATCGCCGCCAGCACCAGCGTCCCGGCGAAGTCGGCCGCGGCAAGCGTCATCGCCTTCGACCACCAGGGGGCCAGCACCGCGTCCTGCGACGAGGACACCGTCACCACCAGCGGCATCTCGGCGGAAGCGCGGTGGCTGAGGATGCGGCGCGGTCCGTCGACGGTGCCGTCCAGCATTGCGGTCCCCGCCCGCGCCTTTTTCAGCAGATCGGTGAACAGCGGCAGGAATTGGGCGGAACGGCCGATGAAGCCGTCATGGTCGGGGAAACGGGCGATCACCGTGCCGTCGGCGTGATAGAGCGTCACCACCGCGTCGCCGGCCAGCGGAAGCGACTGGTAGAAGCCGCGGAAGGCCATCGGCTCCAGCACGGCGACCACCACGCCGGCGAAGCTGCCGTCTGGCGAATCCAGCCGCCGGCTCATGCTGAAGAACCAAGTGCCGGAGGTGCGGCCGCGCACGGGATTGCCGACGAAAATCCCGCCGTCGGGGACCAGCCGGTCGCGGTGGGCCATCAGGTAATCGCGGTCCGACAGGTCGACGTTCGCCGGCTCCAGCGTCTCGGTATCGTGGATCAGCCTGCCGTCGGCGGACACCACCAGGATGGCGCGGACCAGCGGCGACAGCGCGGCCTGACGGCGCAGAAGGGCGTGGATGTCGGCATCGCCGCGGGTCCAGCTGTCGGTCCGGACGGCCAGCACCTCCACGGCGCCGGCAAGGATCTTCGACACGCCGGACAGGGTGTCGCTCGCCTGGCGTTCCAGCACCAGCGCCATCGACGCCGTGTCCTCCCGCGCCCGGGAGATGGTCTGGTCACGCTGGTGCAGCAGGTCGTAGCCGACCATGGCGTTGAGGCCAAGGATCAGCGCCACACCGAATGCGCCCATTCCCCCTTTGAGACGCGAGATCAAGCAATACCCCGCCGTGTCCGGTCATGGATCGACCGATCCTACACCGTGAACCGGGCAGCCGGAAGTCGCCTTTTCGTAGAATTGAGCGGAGCGATATTCGCCTACAGGCGGACGGACGTGCTGGAGTAGCGCTCCGCGGTCGAATGGCTGACCGAGTTCAGCACCGCAGCCGTACCCAGCGCGATCACCGCCGCGGCGGCGAAGCCGAGGATCATTGCCTTCATGTGGTCTCTCCCAAACAGGCGTCCGAAATCATTCGCATAAAAGCAAAGCCGCCGGTGCCGCGCAATCCGCGCTTTCCCGGAGTGCGGAGCCCCGAACACCAAATGCCGGACCTCAGATCTCGTCCGGATCGACCACCGTCAGCGAAATGACGTCCGAATCGATCAGCACCTTGCCCGCATGCTCGAAATTCACCGTGATGCGGTTGCGGATGGCCGACTGCACCTGTCCCAGCCCCCAGTCGGGCTGGTCCGGGTGGCGCACCCAGGCGCCGGGCACCAGCGAATCGTCCATGTCGCGTCCCATCCATGCCGCTATTCTACATAGGAAATGCGACCGCCTGTGCGGCGGCGCCCGGAGAGTATAGAGTCTCCGGCACCGCGCCGTCGCCGTTCCTTTTTTCCCGGAGTCCGCCCTGTGACCGAATCGTCCTCCCGCCCCGTCAGCGTCGACATCCGCGTGCTGGAACTGCTGGCGTCGAAGCTCTGCCATGATCTGGTCAGCCCGGTCGGCGCCATCCGCAACGGCCTGGAACTGATCGAGGAGATGCAGGAGGACGAGGAGGGCGGTTCAGCAGGGAACTCCGTTGGGGGCTTCCTGGGCGAGGCGGTGAAGCTGATCGACCATTCCTCCGGTCAGGCCGACCGCCGGTTGCGGGTGTTCCGGCTGGCCTATGGGGTCGCCGGGCGCGACCAGAAGGGATTCGGCGACGCCCGCGCCGCCGCCGCCGGCTATGTCGAGGGCGGGCGCACCCGGCTCGACTGGCCGGAGCGGGTTCCCCACGACATGACCGCCCAGCGCCGCGGCGTGGTGAAGCTGGTGCTGAATCTGGTGATGCTGGCGGACGAGGCGCTGACCCATGGCGGGTTGGTCTCCGTCGCCGCCGATGGCGACGAGACCGCCGGCCGCATCATCGTGACCGCCGCCGGGCGGCCGGGAACGCTCAACCCGGAGGCCGCGGCGGCGCTGGCCGGCACGGCGGGGGCCGAGGCGCTGACCCCGCGCACCATCCACGCCTATCTCGCCGGCCGGCTGGCCGAGAGCGACGGCTTCCGCATCGCCGTCGCCACCGAAAGCAGCGAGCGGCTGGTCTTCACCGCGGAATGGTGAGGCTCTCCGCCGCTCTTGCGGCTGCCCTTACAGCTGTTTGAAGATCCGCGGCTCCAGCACGACCTGCTCCACCCCGCCGGTGGTCTGGTGAGCGGTCGTGCGCAACGTGACCGCCAGATTGTGGCGCGCGGCCTCCGCCAGCGCGGCGTTGAGGCGTTCCACGGCTTCGCGCACGGATTGGGCGAGTTCGGCGTCGGTCATCGATCCTCCCTGTGACAATGAAACCCCGATCCTACCGGTGGAAGCTCCGGGAGGACTCCCTATCGGAAGAGGTAAGGTTCTCTTAATCAGTGTTTGACAGGCTCCCACCCTACCTGGACTGGAGCGCAACCGGCGGCCGGCAAAGCCGTCCGTTCGAGCCGCAGGCCGGCGCGGACCATAAACATTGGGCCTGGGGAATGCGACATGGATGATCTGCTGTCCGAATTTCTGACGGAAACCAACGAAAACCTCTCGGTGCTGGACGTCGAGCTGGTCCGGTTGGAGCAGAACCCCAACAATCCGGAACTGCTGTCGAACATCTTCCGGCTCGTTCACACCATCAAGGGCACTTGCGGCTTCCTCGGCCTGCCCCGCCTGGAGAAGGTGGCGCACGCGTCCGAGAACGTGCTGGGCAAGTTCCGCGACGGCGAACTGACGATCAACCCGGAAGCGGTGTCGCTGATCCTGCAGGCTCTGGACACCATCAAGAGCCTGCTGGCGGTCCTGGAAGCGACCGAGGCGGAACCGCCGGGCGACGACCTGCCGCTGATCGAGCGGCTGAACCTGTGCGCCGAAGGCAAGCTGGGCGGTCCCGCACCGGCCGCCGCCGCCGTGCCGCCCCCGCCGCCTCCGACCGCCCCCGCGGTCGCCGCGTCGGAGTCCCGTCCGGTGACCCTGGACGAGCTTGAGGCGCTGTGGAACTCCACCCCCGGCCCGAACGACATTCCCGCCCCGGCCGCCGCTCCCGCCGCCGGCACCGCGGTCGCCACCCGCGCGCCCGAGCCGGCCGAGGAGCCGGCCCCGTCGCAGGACCTCGTCGTGCCCGACGCCGAGCCGGCAGCCGCCAAGATGCCGGCCCCGGTCGCCCCGATGGCGAGTGGCGGCGGTTCGGCCGGCGGCGGTGCCGCCGATGCGGGCGCCGAGGCCGCGACCAAGGAATCGGCGGTCGCCGCGCAGACCATCCGCGTCAACGTCGACCTGCTCGAAAACCTGATGACCATGGTGTCGGAGCTGGTGCTGACCCGCAACCAGCTGCTCCAGATCCTGCGGTCGCAGAAGGAGAGCGAGTTCGCCGCCCCGCTGCAGCGCCTGAACCATGTGACGTCGGAGCTGCAGGAAGGCGTCATGAAGACGCGCATGCAGCCCATCGGCAACGCCTGGGCCAAGCTGCCGCGTCTGGTGCGCGATCTGGCGCACGAACTGAACAAGAAGATCGACCTCCAGATGCTCGGCGCCGACACCGAGCTGGACCGTCAGGTGCTGGAGCTGATCAAGGACCCGCTGACCCACATGGTGCGCAACAGCGCCGACCATGGGCTGGAGATCCCGGCGGAGCGCCTGAAGGCCGGCAAGTCGGAGACCGGCCGCATCACGCTGAACGCCTATCACGAAGGCGGCCACATCATCATCGAGATCCAGGACGACGGTAAGGGCCTTGCCATCGACCGGATCAAGCAGAAGGCGATCCAGAACGGGATGGCGTCGGAAGGCGAGCTGGCCTCGATGACCGACCAGCAGATCATCCAGTTCATCATGAAGCCGGGCTTCTCCACCGCCGCCAAGGTGACCAACGTGTCGGGCCGCGGCGTCGGCATGGACGTGGTGAAGACCAACATCGAGAAGATCGGCGGCACGATCGAGATCAAGTCGGCCCAGGGCAAGGGCTCGACCTTCGTCATCAAGATCCCGCTGACGCTGGCCATCGTCTCGGCCCTGATCGTGGAGTGCGCCGGCGAACGCTTCGCCATCCCGCAGATCAGCGTGGTCGAACTGGTGCGCGCCGCGTCGGACAGCGAGCACACCATCGAACGGCTGAAGGGCACGCCGGTGCTGCGCCTGCGCAACCGCCTGCTGCCGCTGGTCTCGCTGCAGCAGCTGCTGCGGCTGGACGACAGCGAGGGCGCCGCCAAGACGGAGGACGAGACCTTCATCGTCGTCACCCAGGTCGGCACCTACACCTTCGGCATCATGGTCGACCGCGTGTTCGACACCGAGGAAATCGTGGTGAAGCCGGTGGCGCCGATCCTGCGCCACATCGAGATGTTCTCGGGCAACACGATCCTGGGCGACGGCTCGGTCATCATGATCCTGGACCCCAACGGCATCGCGTCGGCCACCGGCGAGATGGCGATGGGCGAGGCCGCGGGCAAGGAGACCACCGCGGTCCAGACCCAGCGCCAGGAGGACAAGATGGCGCTCCTGCTGTTCCGCGCCGGCGAGGGCGCGCCCAAGGCGGTGCCGCTGTCGCTGGTCGCCCGCCTGGAGGACGTCGATCTCGCCACGGTCGAGCTGTCGAACGGCCTGCCGGTGGTCCAGTACCGCGGCAAGCTGATGCCGCTGGTGCCGATCGACCCGAACTTCGTCGTCGCCAACGAAGGCCGCCAGCCGGTCCTGGTCTTCGCCGACGGCGACCGCTCGATGGGCCTGATCGTCGACGAGATCGTCGACATCGTCGAGGAGAAGCTGAACGTCCAGCTGGCCGCGGAGCGTCCCGGCCTGATGGGCTCGGCCATCATCGCCGGCAAGGCGACCGAGGTGATCGACGCCGGCTTCTTCCTGACCCAGGCCTACAAGGACTGGTTCGGTTCCTCCGCCCAGGAGGGGTTCGAGGAGGAGAAGCTGCAGCGCGTGCTGCTGGTGGACGACAGCCCCTTCTTCCGCAACCTGCTGACGCCGCTGCTGTCGGTCGCCGGTTACGACGTGACGGCGGTGGAGAATGCCGGCGACGCGCTGGCTCTCTGCGAGGCGGGCGAGGACTTCGACGTCATCGTCTCCGACATCGAGATGCCGGGCATGAGCGGCTTCGACTTCGCCGAGGCGGTGCGCCACGGCAGCCGCTGGCAGCGTGTGCCGATGGTGGCGCTGTCCAGCCACGCCAGCGCCCGTGACCTCGACCGCGGCCGGATCGCCGGTTTCAACGACTATGTCGCCAAGTTCGACCGTGACGCGCTGCTCTTCGCGCTGCAGCAGACGCTGACCGAACAGAAAGGTGCCGCATGAGCAACGCCAAGCTGCCGTCCACCGTCCGGAAGTCCAGGGGCGACGATCTCGTCGTCTCCGGCAACCAGGACTTTGTGACCATGACGATCGCCGACCAGATGTTCGGCATCCCGGTCCTTCAGGTGCAGGACGTGCTGGGCCATCAGCGGATCACCCGCATCCCGCTGGCCCCGCCGGAGGTCGCCGGATCGCTGAACCTGCGCGGCCGCATCGTCACCGCCATCGACGTCCGCCTGCGGCTCGGCCTGACCGGCCGGCCGAAGGACAAGCCGGGCATGTCGATCGTCGTCGACCTGCGCGGCGAGCTGTACAGCCTGATGGTCGATTCGGTCGGCGAGGTGCTGAGCCTGACCAAGGAGGACTTCGAACGCAACCCGGCGACGCTGGATCCGCGCTGGCGGGAGGTCTCGACCGGAATTTATAGGCTGAACGGCCAGTTGATGGTTGTGCTGGACGTGCCCCGTCTGCTCAACTTCACAACCATCGAGACGGCCTGACGGCTCGCGGCGCTCTTCGCGATGGAGAGCGCCGCTCCGGCCCGGCCGGCTTTTGCCGACGAACAGATGACCTGAGGCCCTGCCGCAATGAAATCCTGCCTGGTGGTCGATGACAGCCGCGTGGTCCGCAAGGTCGCGCGCAAGATCCTGGAAGAGCTGAACTTCGCCTGCAGCGAGGCGGAGGACGGCAGGCAGGCGATGGAAGCCTGCGCGGCGCAGATGCCCGACGCCATCCTGCTGGACTGGAACATGCCGGTGATGACCGGGATCGAGTTCCTGCGCCGGCTGCGCAAGATGAGCGGAGGCGAGCAGCCCAAGGTGGTGTTCTGCACGACCGAGAACGACCTTGCCCACATCCAGGAGGCGCTGTCCGCCGGGGCCAACGAGTACATCATGAAGCCCTTCGACAGCGACATCATCCAGACCAAGTTCGCGCAGGTCGGCCTTCTCTGATCCTGGCCGCATTCCAGGCCCGGGCGCCGGGAGAAGCCGCCCGGGAAAAAGCCGCGTTGACTATGTCGAGTTGAAAGGCGAATCGCCGTTATGTCGGACAGTTTTGGCAGAGGCCCCCTCACCACCGCGCGACCGGCCAACCCGGATCCCGTCCGGGTCATGGTGGTGGACGACTCCGCCGTCATCCGTGGCCTGCTGACCCGCGCGCTGGAAGGGGACCCGGACATCCGCGTCGTCACCTCCGTCGGCGACGGACAGATGGCGGTCAATTCGCTGCAGCGCAATTCCATCGATGTCATCGTGCTGGACATCGAAATGCCGGTGATGGACGGGCTGACCGCCATCCCGAAGCTGCTGGCGGTTGCGCCGCAGGTGAAGATCATCATGGCCTCCACGCTGACCTTGCGCGGGGCCGACGTTTCGATGCGCTGCCTGTCGGCCGGTGCCGCCGATTACATCCCGAAGCCGACCTCCACCCGCGAGATCGGCGGGGCGGAGGACTTCAAGCGCGAACTGGTCGCCAAGGTCAAGGCGCTGGGCGCCGCCGCCCGGCGTGCCGGGTCGCGAAGCCGCGGCGAGATCCGCCCGCTGACCCCGGCGGCTCCGGTCGGGCTGCTGAAGCGCGAGGTCGGGCCGATCACCACCCGCCCGGCCCCGGCCGGCATCGCGGTGAAGCCGGACGTGATCGCCATCGGCAGCTCCACCGGCGGCCCGCAGGCGCTGTTCGAGGTGCTGTCGCACCTGAAGACCGGCGTCAGCCAGCCGATCCTGATCACCCAGCACATGCCGGCGACCTTCACCACCATCCTGGCCGAGCACATCAGCCGCCAGTGCGGGATCGACGCCCGCGAGGCCAAGGACGGCGAGCCGGTCGTGCAGAACCGCTGCTATATCGCGCCCGGCGACTTCCACATGCTGGTGGCGCAGCGCGCCGGCACCAACGTGATCGCGCTGAGCAAGGATCCGCCCGAGAATTTCTGCCGCCCGGCGGTCGATCCGATGATGCGGTCGATCCTGAAGGCCTTCGGCGGACGCAAGATCCTGGCCTGCATCCTGACCGGCATGGGGCAGGACGGGCTGAAGGGCTGCACCGACGTGGTCAACGGCGGCGGCACCCTGATCGCCCAGGACGAGGCGTCGAGCGTGGTCTGGGGCATGCCCGGTGCGGTGGCGCAAGCCGGCATCTGCAACGCCATCCTGCCGCTCAAGGAAATCGGTCCCCACATCCGCAAGCTCGCTTCGAGGGCAGCATGAGAGTCGAAGATTTCGACATGTTCTCCACGCTGCTCAAGCAGCGTTCCGGCCTGGTCCTCACCCGCGACAAGGCATACCTGCTCGAATCCCGGCTGATGCCGGTGGCGCGCAAGTGGAACATGAAGGGGCTGGAGGAGCTGGCGACCACCGTCCGCACCCGCAAGGACGAGGCGCTGCTGCGTGACATCACGGAAGCGATGACGACCAACGAGTCGTCCTTCTTCCGCGACCAGAAGCCCTTCGACCAGTTCAGGCAGCTGGTGCTGCCGAGGCTGATGGAGGCGCGGGCGGCCAAGCGCAGCTTGCGCATCTGGTCGGCCGCCTGTTCGTCGGGCCAGGAAGCCTATTCGCTGTCGATGATCCTGAACGACGAGGCGGCGAAGCTGGCCGGCTGGCGCATCGAGATCATCGGCACCGACATCTCGGCGGAAATGGTGGAGCGGGCGAAGGCCGGCATCTACACCCAGTTCGAGGTGCAGCGCGGCCTGCCGATCACCATGCTGGTGAAGCATTTCAAGCAGAACGGCGACAAGTGGCAGATCAGCCAGCAGCTGCGCCAGATGGCGTCGTTCCGCGAATGGAACCTGCTGGGCGACCTGTCGCCGCTGGGCCAGTTCGACATCGTCTTCTGCCGCAACGTGCTGATCTATTTCGACCAGCCGACGAAGGCGAAGGTGCTGGAATCGATTTCCCGGCAGATGCCGCAGGACGGCGTTCTGTATCTGGGCGGCGCGGAAACGGTGCTGGGCATCACCGACAAGTTCAAGCCGGTGGAAGGCCAGCGCGGCCTCTACAGCATGGGCGGCTTCTCCGCCGCCGGCGCCAAGGTGGCATGAACCCTGGGGCTTCGCCCTGACGGATGTCATCCCCGCGAAGGCGGGGATCCAGACTTTCAGCTTAAGCACTTGAAATGGCTGGATCCCCGCCTTCGCGGGGATGACGGCCAGCCAGGAAGGGCACTGCTTCTCAGGCCGACGGCGTGATCGACTTGATCGGGCCGCGCGGGTTGCCGGACATTTCCGCGATCTTGCGGTCCTGCGTCTCGATGAAGGTGCGGATGGAGTTCTCGCGGTCGAACTGGTCGATGTCGGCGGTCGGCACCTTGCGGTTCGAGGTGCGCGCACCGTCCTGGTAGATCACATCGAAGAGCGCGAAGGCGTTTTCGACGGGTTGCTTCTTCTGACGGGCCATGGCCTGTCCTCCGTATGGTCGCGGTCGGCCGCGCTTGCGGTCGCCCGGTCAGGCATTGTTGGTATCGGTCTTCGTGTCGGTGTCGGTCGAGACGGCGTCATCCTGCACGTCCGCATCGTCCTGCCCACTCTGTTCGCCATCGATCTGGTCGCCGGCGCGGCGGGCGGCGACGCCTTCCTCGCGGCGCTGCAGCCGTTCCTGCTTCTTCTGTTCCTTGGCCCGGTTGCGCTCGGCCCGCTGCTGGTTGTAATTCGGTTTGAAAGCCATAGCGGTTCTCCTCTGGGCAGAGCCCTGCGTCTGGGCAACAGGGACTTGTGCAACACGGAAAAAGGGCACCGGTTTCCCGATGCCCCTTTTTCCGCAGGTCGGCGGTCAGGCGGTCAGACCGCCTTCAGATTTTCCGCCGAGGTCTTGCCACGCTTCGGATCGCGCTGCTCCTCGTAGGAAATCTTCTGGCCATCGACCAGGCTGCGCAGCCCGGCGCGTTCGACAGCGGAGATGTGAACGAACACATCCGGGCCGCCGCTTTCCGGCTGAATGAAACCGAAGCCCTTGGTGCTGTTGAACCATTTGACGGTGCCGACGGGCATGTCTGTCTCCCATAACGCGAAGGGCGCCGCACCACCGGTGCGGCGCATCAGACTGGGTGTGGGAATGGCGGCCCCCAAATGCCCGCTAAGGCATGATCGCGATGGCGAAAAAAGGAGGGCTGAGCGTGGGAGCGTTTGAACGCCCCGCAGTCCGAAGCAGAATGACCAATCAGACATGGGAACGCCCGGTCCCCCTTTCAAGGCGAAAGACGGCCGGGCGTTCGATGGGCGGACGAAAAGAATGCGGGCTTGCTGTCAGCCGGCGGCCTGCTGCTGCGGCACGCGCGGCGGCGGCGGGGGATTGGCCTCGGCGACTTCCTCGTGCGGGTCGCGCAGCACATAACCGCGGCCCCACACCGTTTCGATGTAGTTGTCACCCTGGGTTGCGGCGGCCAGCTTCTTGCGCAGCTTGCAGACGAAGACGTCGATGATCTTCAGTTCCGGCTCGTCCATCCCGCCATAGAGATGGTTCAGGAACATCTCCTTGGTCAGCGTCGTGCCCTTGCGCAGGCTCAACAACTCCAGGATGCCGTATTCCTTGCCGGTCAGGTGCAGCGGCGACTGGTCGACCTCCACCGTGCGGGTGTCGAGATTGACGGTCAGGCGGCCGGTGCGGATGATGCTGTCGGAATGCCCCTTCGACCGGCGGACGATGGCCTGGATGCGGGCGATCAACTCGCGCTTGTCGAACGGCTTGGTCAGGTAATCGTCGGCGCCGAAACCCAGCCCCTTGATCTTGTTGTCCATCTCGGTCAGGCCGGACAGGATCAGGATCGGGGTGGTGACACGCGCGGCGCGCAGGCGGCGAAGAACTTCGTACCCGTCGATGTCCGGCAGCATCAGATCAAGAATGATGATGTCGTAGTCATAGAGTTTGCCGATCTCCAGCCCGTCTTCACCCAGGTCGGTAGAGTCGACGATGAATCCTTCCGTGTTCAGCATCAGCTCGATGCTTTTGGCGACGGAGGAATCGTCTTCAACCAGCAGAACCCTCATGGCGATATCCCGACGTTTGATGGCGCGCTTTCGCTACCCGACTCTGGTAATGGTCCCCGATCCTTGATGATCGATTTCAACCATCCCGTTTACACAAGTTAACAGACGATTCAGCTTAACGCCAGCGCCAAGCGCTTACACAACGTTAATCCTTCCATCGCAAGATGCGATCATGGTGGTTAACGTCGCCTCCGTCCACAGAACTACCACTTAATAGGAGCGCGTTCCGTCTTGGGAACGCCGGTATCCGATCCATGCCGTTCGATATCGATCAGTTGATCCGCGACATCGACCAGATTCCCGACTGCAGCCGTTACGGCCGCGTCACCGCCGTGTCCGGCCTGATGGTCGAGGTCGGCGGGATCGAAAAGGAATTGTCGGTCGGTGGCCGCTGCATCGTCGAGACGCGCGACCGCCGCCGTATTCCGTGCGAGGTCGTCGGCTTCCGGCAGGGGCGGGCGCTCGCCATGCCCTTCGGTGCGCTGGACGGGGTGGGGCTGGGCTGCCGTGCGCTGGTGGCCGGCGACCAGGCGATGATCTACCCGACCGACGCCTGGCTCGGCCGTGTCGTCAACGCGCTGGGCGAGCCGGTGGACGGCAAGGGGCCGCTGCCCAAGGGGCCGCAGGGCACGCCGATCCGCAACAACCCGCCGAATGCGCACTCGCGCGCCCGGGTGGGGGGCAAGCTGGATTTGGGCATCCGCGCCATCAACGCCTTCCTCACCTGCTGCCGCGGCCAGCGCATGGGCATCTTCGCCGGATCGGGCGTCGGCAAATCGTCGGTCATGTCGATGCTGGCGCGTTTTTCGGCCGCCGAGGTCGCGGTGATCGGCCTGATCGGCGAGCGCGGACGCGAATTGCAGGAGTTCATCACCGAGGATCTGGGCGAGGAAGGCCTTGCCCGCAGCGTCGTCGTCTGCGCCACCTCCGACGAGGCGCCGCTGATGCGCAAGCAGGCGGCCTACATGACTCTGGCGGTGGCCGAGCATTTCCGCGACCAGGGTCGCGACGTGCTGTGCATGATGGACAGCGTCACCCGCTTCGCCATGGCCCAGCGCGAGATCGGCCTGTCCGCCGGCGAACCGCCGACGACCAAGGGCTATCCGCCGACGGTCTTCGCCGAGCTGCCGCGCCTGCTGGAGCGCGCCGGGCCGGGGGTGGTCGGGGCGGGCACCATCACCGGCCTGTTCACCGTGCTGGTCGATGGCGACGATCACAATGAACCGATCGCCGACGCCGTGCGCGGCATCCTGGACGGCCACATCGTGATGGAACGCAAAATCGGCGAGCGCGGGCGCTACCCCGCCATCAACATCCTGCGCAGCGTGTCGCGCACCATGCCCGGCTGCAACACCGCGAACGAGAACGAACTGGTCGGCTATGCCCGGCGCCTGCTGTCCTCCTACGACAACATGGAGGAGATGATCCGGCTGGGCGCCTATCGCCGCGGCACCGACCCGCAGGTGGACGAGGCGATCCACTACCAGCCGGCGCTGGAAGCCTTCCTGAAGCAGGGCAAGCGCGAGGCCACCGATCTGGAGACCAGCTACGCCATGCTCGCTGAAATCTTTGGGGTGCAGTGGCCGCAATGAGCCTGAAAACGATCATCCGCCTGCAGAAGCTGCAACTGGACGAGAAGCGTCGCGTCCTGGCGGAACTCCACACGCTGGCCGACCGCCTGCGCAACGAGATCGAGAAGGTGAAGCAGGAGATCGCGCACGAACAGGAAACGGTGCGCGACGACTTCTCCGTGTCCTTCACCTATTCCAACTTCGCCCAGGCGGCGTTGGAGCGTGGCCGCAAGCTGGGCGAGTCCCTGGGCCAGGTGGAGGCGCAGATCAACATCGCCACCGACGAGATGGCCGAGGCCTTCCAGGAACTGAAGCGCTACGAACTGGCGGAAGAGGAGCGGCTGAAGCGCGAGCGCGACAAGCAAAAGCGCAAGGAGGCCGCGATGCTGGACGAAACAGCGCTGGTGGGATTCAGGCGCCGGCAGGCGGAGGAAGAGGCGGCTGGGGGGTGAGGCTTGGGGGTGTGGGTGTCGGCTGACGGTGGCGTTAGACCCCCACCTAACCTCCCCCGCTCTCAGCGGACCTATGGTCCGCCTGCCGCGTCAGCACAAAGCATAGCTTTGTGCGAGAGCT